>DASXSA010000040.1:0-9435 GCA_036506235.1 Candidatus Limnocylindrales bacterium
ACCACGCGCGCGTCCGCGTTGGCGGCCCGGCCGTCGGTCGACTCGATCGTTCGCGTCTCAGCGCCCGCATGCACGAGCGGGCTGGGGGCGACCGCCTCGGTTGCGGGCGGATCCTCTTCCCGGACGGGGTTGGCCATCCGCCCAGTTTCAACGAAAGATTGCTCGCGTGCCCCCCTCCCGGTCGCGGGCCCTTTCCGGTCGCGGGCCCCTTTCCGGTCGCGTGCCCCTTTCCGGCCCCTTTCCGGTCGCGTGCCCCTTTCCGGTCGCCTGCCCGTGCCTATCGATGCCGGAGTGGGAACAACTTGCTGGCCTCGCGATCACTCCACACGAGCCCTGGCTGAGCGGGAGGGTCGTCGCCGGCGATCAGCGTGCGCCACCAGCCAAGCGAGGAGCCCGGAAACCGGGACGCGAAGATGGTTGGGTAGCGCCGAACCAGATTTCGATTGGCGGTTGTCGCCCGAACGACCCAGCAGCCTCGCACGCGATGCGGGCCGTCGAGGCCCAGTGTCCCCGCGAGCTGTTCTGCCTGCCCGAGTTTTCCAGACGAATGAGCGGGTGCTTGCTCCGAGGTCGCCGAACGAGTTCCACGCCTCGCACACCACGAGCAACCTCCGCTCGTCGTTCCGCAGGAAGACGTCGACCGAGTGGCGAGACACGCCAGGGCGAACTGGAAGCTCGAACGTCGCATTGAAGCCGCGGCGGCTGCGACTCGGAGGACTAGCTCCTGGATCGCGAGGTGACCCGCATCGCGGACGTCATCGAGAGGATCACGGCGTGCCTCCACGATGAGGGGTCGATCGACCGCCAGGAAGAGGTTCTGCCAGGACTCGAGGCTATAGCCGCCTCCGTTCCCTCGTTCGACGTCGCTGACCGCCGACTGGCTCAGGCCGCTCCTGTGGCCGAGTTGCTCCTGGGTCAGCCGCCGTCGACGCCTGGCTTCGCGAAGCGCGCCTCCCAGCCGCGCGGCCAGCTCGAGGCTCCGCCGCCGGGCATCGGAGGCGCGTTCGGAGGGCTTGGTGCCAGGCATATCGGCGTGACTGTTGCAGATGGGGCTTGCCTGGCTATTGGCAGGCAGTCGACAGTCGGGACGGCTTTCATTAGCTCTCGCTTATCGCGGCCGATGGCCGATGGCACCGGTCCCACCGGTGTGGCGGGCGACAACGCATGGTCCTGTTCATGCGATGAACGAGCCGGGCGACCGTAAACGAAACCTTGCGCTGAGAGCACCGGTGGGGGCGATATCGTCGGCGGTTGGGGGTCCGTGCCGAGGCGGGGCGCCCGACGCAGGAGCAGCGTTGGCCCCATTAGCGGAGCGGCCCGCCGTGGAGAGAGCGGTTAGAGCAGCTCCCCGTGGGCCGAGGCGGTTGGTTCACCTTCGCGTGGGCGGGGTTCCTCGCCCGGTCCGTACTCGCGCTTCGGGCCGGGCGGAACCTGACCAACTTCGTCGGGTCCGCTCTGGAGAACGGGCAATGACGGCCGCGAGCGCCCCTCCAGCGCTCCGACGCCGAAGGGCACCCATTTGGCGGGATCCTGCAGACGGTGCCGCTCGGTGTTGCCACGCGAGTGGACCTGGTCGAAGTCGCCCGGCTGGATCCACATCCGCTCGCCCTCGAGCAGCCCGAGCACGCCGGACTGCCCCGGCTCGGGCCGTTCGTCCCGGCAGTAGCGACAGGCCAACGGGTCGTGCTTCTCGTACGTCTCGGGCTCCTCGTACGTTGTGATGTAGCCCTCGTAATTCCGCAGCACGACCTTGTGGTCCGAGTAGCTGATCAGATAATTCGGCATCACCGGGATCTTGCCGCCGCCGCCCGGTGCGTCGATCACGTACGTCGGCACCGCATAGCCCGATGTATGGCCCCGCAGCCCCTCCATGATCTCGAGGCCCTTGCCCACCGGCGTCCGGAAGTGCCCCGATCCCTCGACGAGATCGCACTGGTAGATGTAGTAGGGCCGGATCCGGTTCTCCACCAGGCGATGCACGAGGGCACGCTGGATGTGCACACAGTCGTTCACGCCGGCGAGCAGGACGGACTGGTTGCCGAGCGGGATGCCGGCCCGGGAGAGCTTGTCGGCGGCCCGGCTGACCTCCGGAGTGATCTCGTTCGGATGATTGAAGTGGAGGTTGATCCAGATCGGGTGGTAGCGCTGAAGCATGTCGCACAGCTCGTCGTCCACCCGCTGTGGCAGGAAGACCGGGACGCGTGACCCGATCCGGATGATTTCGATGTGCGGGATCTCCCGGATTCCGCGGATGATGGACTCGAGGAGCTTCGGCGCGAGGGTCAGCCCGTCACCGCCGCTGATCAGGACGTCGCGAACCTGCGGAGTCCGGCGCAGGTAGTCGAGCTGGGCCTCGTGCTCCTTGCGATTGAAGTTCTGGGTGGGATCGCCGACGATCCTGGACCGGGTGCAGTAGCGGCAATAGCTCGCGCACTGCGTCGTGACGAGCATCAGCACGCGGTCGGGGTAGCGATGGACAAGCCCGGGCACCGGAGAGTGGCGGTCTTCGGCCAGTGAGTCCTCCATCATCCCCGTGAAGGCCTGGGCTTCGCGGCCGGTCGGAATCACCTGCCGGCGGATCGGATCGGACGGATCCTTCGGATCGATCAGGCTGATGAAGTAGGGCGTGATATCGACCCGGAATTTTTCTGGTGCGCCGAGGCCTTCGCGCTCGTCTTCGGTCAGCTCGAGGATCTCGGCGACCTCTTCCAGGTCGTTCACACGGTTCGAGAGCTGCCAGCGCCAGTCGTTCCACTTGTCGTCCGGGACGTCGAGCCAGCGGGGCGCGCGGCGACTGACTGCGAGGCGGCCATCCGGCCCGAGCGCGCGCGCCGGATCCCGGCGATTCACGAACGACTCTTCAGCCGCGGCGAGTCGCCGCTCGGTGCTCGCCCCGGCCTGCTGGTCCAACGGTCGCATACCTCGCTCTGGTCCGATCCTGCTCACGCCCGATGCTTGAGCGCATAAAACCTATGCATAGTGGAAGTTTCGGGATCATAAGGTCTGGGCGTTGCGCGAGTCCAGCACGCGAAAGTACGAGGCGGCGTAACGCGGCGCGGGGAACTGCAATGTCGTTGCAATTGCCTCGCGCGGATCACGACTCGGATATCGCGTGCGGCGCGCGACTGTTGCGCTGGGGCACCAGTCGACAGGGACGCGGAACCGGGACTGGGGATTGTCGTGATCCCTCTTGTTCGTGTCACGATCGCGACGGTGTTCACCGTCGCAACGTTCGCCGGCTCCCAGGCTCCTCTCTCAGCGCGCTCGATTCCGCGCGCAATCTCGGCGTCCGTGTCGGCAGCCGACGCGGCAACCGCCCACGCCGCTCCGCCGGGGACCGCCGCCGACGCGACATTCACGTGCCGACTTCACGACAGCCCCGCGGGCCTCGACCTGAACCTGGCGGCGCCCGACGCGAGTGGCGCGGACGGTGCACTGGCCGCCCCGATCGCGGATCCCGCCTCGGCGCCCGCTGCCAAGCTGCGGGCGACGGTCGCCCAGCTGCTCGCGGAGCACGCATTCCTGACGCTCGAAACGATGCGCGCCGTGGCATCGCGGGCGCCCGAGCAGCCGGCGGTCGCCGGGGCGCTGGGCGATAACAGCGCCACGCTGCAGGCGGTCATCGCCTCCGTCTACGGCCCGTCGAATGGCGACAAGTTCGGCGAGCTCTGGCGCCGTCACATCACCGACGTGCTGGCGTATGCCACGGCGGTGGCGGGCGGCGACGAGGCCGGCAAGCAGCGGGCCCTCGACGATCTCGCCTACTACAAGACCGCGTTCGCGGTGCTCCTCGGACACCTGAGTCGTTTCATCGATCCGGCGCAGGAGGCGCAGGCGCTGCAGCTCCACATCGACCAGCTGCTGGCCTTCACGGACAGCAACTACGACCGCGCCTACCTCGCCGAGCGCAACGCGTTCATGCACATGTTCGAGTTCGGCGACCAGATCGCCCGCGCACTGGCGGCGCAGTTCCCGAAGGAGTTCGCGGGCGGCCGCGTGGCGTTCAGCCCCGCCGCGAATCTGCGATTGACCCTCGACCGGCTGCTCGGTGAGCACGCCATCCTGTCCGCCGAGGGTATGCGCGTCGGGCTCACGGGAGGCCCCGACAGCGCTGCGGTCCGCGGAGCCCTCGACGGGAACAGCACCGACCTGCAGGCCGCGATCGGCCAGATCTACGGAGACCCGGCAGCCGCCGCATTCGGCCCGTTATGGCTCGCACACATCGACGCCTACTACGCATACATCCAGGCGACTGCCAGCGGCGATGCAAGCGCGAAGGAGAGCGCGCTCGCGACCCTGCACGCGTATCCAGCCCAGCTCGCAGCCTTCCTGTCGAGCGCGATCACGGACCTGCCGGAGTCGGCGGTCGAGCTGATGCTCGCGCAGCACATCGATCAGCTCGTCGGCCAGGTCGATGCCTATGCCGCACATGACTACAGCAAGGCGGTCGAAACGACGCGGGCCGCCTACACGCACATGTTCATGTTGGGAGAGGCCCTGGCGCGCGCGATCTCCCGGCAGTTTCCAGATCGGTTCCAGGACCTGATCGTTCCCAACACGGCGACGACGGGCTCCGGGAGCGGCGCATCCACCGCGAGCAATCTGGCTTCGCGGCGGTCGCCAACCCTGGAGCTTCCGGGGCTTGGCGGGATTCCGCCAACTGTCCCTCTGCCACTTGCGCTGGGCATCATCGGGGCGCTGGTTCTCAGCAGGGTTCGTCGACTGCTGCGCGACTGAAGTCGTGTCTCGAACATGAGCGAGCAGATTTCGGCGTCTCCTTCGAACGAGGCCCTCAGGGGATTCTGCGAGTGGTGCGGACGAGGCGTGCGAATGTCCACGCTTGCCGCCTGTCCGTGGTGCGGGCTATTCGTCTGTCGGCTGTGCCGGGCCGAGTCGATCGGACGATGTGCGTCGTGCCGGCCGGCAGGCTGGCGCCAGAAGCTCGCTGGCGTGACCGCCGCCGCACTCGCGAGACTTCCGGCGCGGCCGACCCTCCCGGCGCTGTCGCGGCCGACAGCTCCCCGACTGCCGAGACCGGCGATGCCCATGCCCGCACTGCCAAGGCCGCCGCTCGCACGTCCGAAGCTGCCACGGCCGTCGCTACCCCGCCTGACGCTGGCCAGGCAGCCGCTACTCAGGCCGACGCTGCCGACGCTGGCCAGACCAGGCCTTCCGCGAATGCCGACCCTGCCGTCGGTGCCCAGGCCATCGGTTCCCGCCGTTCCGGCCCGGGTCATCGCCGCCGCTTTCCTGGCGGGGCTCACCGCCGTGGCGGTCACCGGGGTCCTCCTGAACCCGTCGACGCTCCCATCCGGCGGCGTGCAGAGCGAGACAGGCACCCCTGCGCCAGGCGCGTCAGTCGTGGCCGGTGTCGCGGCGAGTCCGAGCATCACCCTGCCACAGGGCGCCAAATCCGCGGGCCCAGGTGGGTCCTCCCCGGTCACGTCCGCAGCCCTCGTTCCGACCGAGCAACGGGTTGTGTCATGGCGCGACGCGTCCGGCAACGGGACGGCGCAGGTCCTGGTCGCCGTTACCAATCAGGGAGCTGCTCCCGTGCGCATCGACGCGACGAGCTCGACGTACGTCCTCAAGGGACCCGATGGCAAGGTCGTGGCACGAGGAGTCTTCTCGTACGCGTTTCCGGTCATCCTGGACCCAGGCGCCGTCGGCTACCTTCTGGACAGCCCGCTCGGTGGGCTCGTGCCGATCGGTGACAAGGACACCGCCAGCGTCCAGGTCGACGTCAGCGGAGTCTCCTCACCCGGGAATGCCCTCGAGGTCACTGACCTGGCCTGGCGCCGCGACCCCGCGGGCCCAATTTCCGTCTCGGGGACGGTACGCAACACAAGCTCCACACCCGTTTCCAATGGCGCAGTCGGTGTGGTCCTCCGCGATCGCCAGGGGCGCCTCCTCGCCGCGCTCTACGACCCGATCCACATCGCAAACATGCCGCCAGAGAGCAGCACCGCGTTCACGACGGCCTATCCGGGGACCCCCTCACTCCCACTGAGCCAGATCGGCTCGGCGCAGGGCTTCGCGTTCGATCTCTCACGCTGATCAGCGCCAGACGACGCGACGACGGCGAGGTGGGGAGCTAGTCGCCGATCACCGCCCAGAGGAAACCCATCATGATGAAGAAGCCGACGAACAGGGAAATGAGCGCGAAGCCGCCGTAGGGCGTATCGGCGCCGGTATGGGGCACCAGCAGGCCGAGCACGATCCCGGAGACCACCGCCCACACGACGAACAGCGCTCCGAATACGAGCTTGCCGTTGGGGCCGGTCACCATTCGAACCCAGCCGCTCGGCCGGCCCTCGGCCGACATGGCTGCCTTCAGAAAGATCACCAGCATGATCGAGGCCGCGCCGATCGAAATGGCGAACTGGATCGGCTGCTGGAAGGGGATCGTGAACAGCTGCACCGGCAGCCTCCGAGCAATGGAAACCTGTGCCGGATGCTAACAGAGGAGCGCCCGCGGTCGCGGGCTCGATGGCGGACCGACTTCAGCCCGGCACGACCAGCACGGATACCCGCTGGTAGCCGGTCGCGCCCGACGGCAGCGGCGGCCGCTGCAGCGCGTCCTGGACGTTGCCCTGTCCGTCCGTTGCGCGCACGACCAGGGTCGCCCGGCCCTCCTTCGGAATGACCACGTTCACGAGTCGCCAGCGAACCCAGGTCAGGTCGGTGATGGCCGGATCCGAGTCCGAGCGCTCGATCTCGGCGTCCTTCCAGGTCTGGCCGTCGTCGGTGGAGACCTCGACGCGGGAGATGCCTCGATCTCCGGAATTCGCGATGCCGAAGATCCCGAACGGCTGCCCGGCGGGAAGCGAATCGCCGTCCATCGGGAGGTCGATCCGGCTGTACACGCGGACCGCGGCAGTCCGATCCCAGCCGCGCTGTTCCCAGTAACCGTCCTCGTCGTGGTCGGACAGCTGGATCGCCGTCAGCCACTTCGGCTGTTTCATCCCGTACCGGCCCGCGATGATCACGCGCAAGGGTGCGCCGTGCTCTGGCTTCAGGGGCGTATCAGGCGGCCCCATCTCGTACGCCAGCCAGGTCCGCGGGTCGCGCGCGACCTCCAGCGGCAGGGATTCGGTGTAGCCGTCCAGGGCCTGCCACAGGACGAATCGGGCGGTGGGCTTGACGCCGGAGGCATCGAGGATGTCGGCGACGCGCACACCCTTGAACCGCTGGTTGCCGATCAGCTGGTCGTAGGTCGTCACCTGGCTGCTGATGCACTGGAAGGTCCGGTAGCCCTCGACCGCCGGCATCGCCTGGATCTGGGCCAGCGAGTACGTGGCCGGCCGGTCGACGAGTCCTGAGACCTGGAGCCGCCAGGAGGCGGGGTCGACCGACAGCGGGAAGAGGTCCTTCGCGACGACGTAGAAGTCGTCCACGGGCGTGACGGCGGGAGTCGGGCCGAAGCCGCCGGGCGCAGGGGTCGTCGTTCGGACGGTTCGATTGATCGAGCCCGCGCTCACTACCCGGGCCACCACCGAGAAGCCGGAGATCGCGAGCGCCCCGAGGCCCACGACGCCGAGGATGCGCCCGAGGAATGCCCGTCGCTGCATGATGCCGGCGTTGCCGGACTCACGACCGATCGCGCTCTGCCCGGAGCGCGACCTCGCGATCGCACTCCTCAGGAGGCCAACCAGGCCGATCGCATACCCGACCCCGGCGAGCACGATCGGCCCGTGGAGCGGCGCCGCCGAGCCCCGGAAGCCGGAGCCCAGCAGCCCCTGGCCGAAGACCGGCAGGACGACGACCTCGGCCACCAGGATCACGAAGACCGCGACGAACAGTGTTTCGACCACTGGCCCGCCGCGTCCAACCCCCGCCAGGCGGTTGAGCGCCCAGCCCGTGAGCGCGCCGGCCCCGATGACGGTCAGGCAGATCCCCGCGAACAGGAGGCCCTTCGCGTAGGCACCGAAGGTCGCGATCGCCGTGTCCAGGAGCGACGTCGGCACGTAGCGGGTCACGCCGTTGTGGATCGCCTCCAGAAAGCCGTCCGCGTTCAGGAGCAGCGGCGCGAGCAGCAGGATGAGCAAGGCGATTCCGCCCGCCAAGGCACCCGCAACGGCCGCCTGACGGCTGGAGAGCTCGTCAGAGGCCGGTCTGGAGGGAGGAGACAAGGGTGGGGCGCCGCTCACGCTGGGATGATGATCGCCGCCGACCGATGACGGCGCGATGACGTCGATCGGTCGCTTGGGCTGCAGCGGCTAGCATGGCTGACGCGGTGGACTTCTGCTTCGCACGCCTTCCCGACACCGGTCCCCGCCGGTGACTGCGTTCGAGCGTCTCGGCGTTCTCGTCCATCGCCGGCGGTGGGTCGTCATCGTCGGGTGGGCGCTCGTCCTCCTCGTCGCCCTGCCGTTCGCGCCTCGCGCCGGAGGCGCGCTGCGTGCCGGCGGGTTCACGCTCGATGACCTCGAGTCGGCGCGGGTGCGGGCGACCCTCGCGCGTGAGGTCGGCGAGACACCATCCGCGATCGCGATCGTGTTCCACAGCGAGACGCTGCGCGCGGGAAGCCCCGCGTTCGAGGCGGCAGCCTCCACGGCCATCCAGGGGATTCCGACGGCGCCCCACGTCAAGACGCTCGTTTCGCACCTGCTGGCCCCGAGACAGGTATCCGCCGACGGTCACACGGCCTACGACCTCGTCCTTCTCGACCTGTCGCCCGACGACTCGCCCGAAGGCTTGCCCATCATCCAGTCAGCCCTCGGCCCTGCGCCCGGGCTGGACGTGTCGCTCGCCGGCGGGCCCGCCTTCTACGGAGACGTCCAGTCCGTCTCGGAGTCGGACCTCCGTCGCTCGGAGCTCATCTCGCTGCCGCTGGCCGCCCTGGCACTGCTGTTCGTGTTCGGCTCGGTCGTCGCGGCCGGCGTCACCCTGGCGGTTGGCGGAGCGGCCGTGGTCGTTGCCCTGGCGCTCGTCTTCGCTGTCGCGTCGGTCACCCCGATGAGCATCTTCGTGCTGAACCTGGCGACCCTGATGGGGCTCGGACTGGGCGTGGACTACTCGCTGCTCATGACCAGCCGCTTCCGGGAGGAGCTGGCCGGGCGTGCGGGTGAACCGGTGGATGCCGCGGTCGAGGCTGCCGTCCGGGCGACGGTGGCAACTGCCGGCCGAGCCGTGTTCTTCTCCGGCCTGACCGTCCTGCTCGGCCTCGCCGGGCTGGTCCTCTTCGAGTTCATGGTCCTGCGCTCGGTGGGGATCGCCGGCGCGCTCGTCGTCGGGCTGGCGGTCGCCGCCGCGTTGACGCTGCTGCCCGCCTTGCTGTCCGTCATCGGGCCCCGGCTGGATGCCCTTGCGGTTCGGCGCGTAACCCCGCGGCCCGCAGGCCAGGGACGCTGGGCCAGGCTGGCGAACTGGGTCATGGATCGTCCGGTTGCCGTCCTCATTCCGACCCTGGCCCTCCTGGTCCTGCTTGGCGTC
>DASXSA010000041.1:0-3208 GCA_036506235.1 Candidatus Limnocylindrales bacterium
CACTCCGACTCGAACGTCGCCACCGTCTCCATCACGGTCCGTCCCGTCAACGACAACCCCGAATGCGGAGCCGCGTCCGTCAGTCCCGCGACCCTCTGGTCGCCGGACCACAAGATGGTGGCCCTCGAGATCAGCGGCCTCACCGACGTCGAGGGTGATGCGGTCACGGTGACGGCGGTTTCCGTGCGTCAGGACGAGCCGGTCGAGGCACAGGCGGACGGCAACACCGGCCCGGACGCGATCCTGCAGCCGCTCCAGGTGCGGGCCGAACGGTCGGGGCTGGGGGACGGCCGCGTCTACCACGTCGAGTTCCGCGCCACGGACGCTCACGGCGGCGCCTGCACGGGACGGGTCCTGGTCTGCGTTCCCCACGACCAGAGCGGCCACCCGAGCACTTGCGGCGACGGCGGTCCTCTGTACGACTCGAACGTTCGCTGAGCCTGCCTTCAGGGAGGGCTGATGAGCTCGACCGTCGGAAAGTAGGCTCGATATCGCCGCGGATCGCGCGTGAGGAGCCGAAAGCCCGCCACCGCGGCGTGCGCCCCGATGTAGAAGTCGGGCAGCGGCGTCGCCCGCTCGCCGCCCCGGCGGCGATACCGGAGGAAGGCCTTGCCGGCCAGGAAGGCCGCCGCGTACGGGAGCGACTCACGGCGGAATGACTGCGCCGGGACGACCTCCTCCAGGTCCTCGACCCGGCTGAATCCGATCGAGATCTCGGCGTAGATGATCGAGTTGATGGCCAGCACCGCCGCGTCCGCCGCGGTCTCGAGGGCCTCGGAGGACCACGCGAACCAGGCGGGATCGTTCGTGGCGACGTCCAGGAGCACGTTGCTGTCGACCAGGACCGTCGCCCCTCGCGCGGCGGCGGCGATCATCGACGCCGCGTCAGGGCCAGGATCTGGTCGGTGCTCATGCGAACGTCGCCTCGTCCGCGGAGGCGGCTCACGATCCCCTTGCCCCGCCCTCCATTCGCCGCGGCCCTGACGATCCGGACCGCTCCTCGTTCGACCCGGAACTCCACCTCCGTCTCCGGCAGCAGCCCGAGCTGTTCGCGGATCGCGACCGGGATGGTGACCTGTCCCTTGCTGGTGATGCGCATTGGTAAGACTCCTACAAGTAGGAGTATAACAGGAGCCGAGACGACCGCTGAGCCACCCGCAAGGAGGTCGCCGGCATTACGGCCTGACCCGGGGCTACTGTCGAGTGGCCCCTCGCAGCAACTGCTCGCGGGTACGCCCGACGTCGCGAGGCCGTCAACGCTGACAGGGTTGTAGCACTTGTGCTACGCTGGATCATGCCCAAGACGATTACTCAGCGTGAGCTACGCAACGGCAGTGGCAAGATCATGCGGGCGCTCGATCGCGGGGAATCCTTCGTGGTGACACGCAACGGAGTGCCCGTCGGCGAGCTTCGACCACTGCCGCCGCGTCGGTTCGTGCCGGTTGGGGAGGTGAGCACCGCGTTCGCATCCGCGCCGCGGATCGATCGCGCGCGTTTCCGGCGTGACCTCGATGCCCTGGTCGATCAGGATCCCTCACCACGTGACTGAAGCTCGACCCAGGCGAGGTTTGCTGGATACCTCGGTCGTGATCGACCTTGAGCGGGTCGACGCGGAGTCGCTGCCCACCGAGGTGGCGGTGTCCGCGCTCACGCTGGCGGAGCTCGCCGCCGGCCCGCATGCCACTGCAGACCGGGACGAGCGCGCGCGACGGCAAGAGCGACTCCAACGTGCCGAGGCGACCTTCGCGCCGCTGCCGTTCGACGCCAACGCAGCTCGGGCGTATGGCCGGATCTACGCCGCTGTCGCGACCAAGGGCCGCAAGGCGCGGGGACGGAGGGCGATCGACCTGATGATCGCGGCGACAGCCGTCGCCGAAGGGCTGCCACTCTACACCCGTAATCCGGATGACTTCCGTGGCCTCGCGACGCTCGTCGATGTGCGCGGGGTTGACGTCACCGATGGCCCGGCCTCGACCTGACGAGAGCCGCGCATGTAATCGAACGGCGCGTGACCTGTTCTATGCTTGCCTGACGCGATCGGAGGCGAAGCGATGAAGCGAAAGCACACCCCCAGGCGGGATTTCCTGAAGTCGTCGGCGGCCGGCGCCGCCGGGCTGGCGGTCCTCTCGGCCTTTCCCCGCAAGGTGATGGGCGCCAACGACCGGCTGCGGGTGGGACTCATCGGCTGCGGAGGCCGCGGCAACTACCTGCTCGGCGAGACGTTCAAGTCGGCGGCCGACCAGAACGTCGAGATCGCCGGCCTGTGCGACGTCTGGAAGGTCAACCTGGAGAAGACGGCGGACCGGGTGGCCGCCGAGCAGAAGACGAAGCCCAGGACCTTCGCCCGCTTCCCGGACCTCCTCGCGATGAGCGACCTGGACGCGGTGATCATCGCCACGCCCGACTTCGCGCACACGCCCATCCTCATCGAGGCCACGAAGTTGAAGAAGGACGCCTTCGTCGAGAAGCCGATGGCCACGGTGCTCGATCATGCGAACACCGCGGTGAAGCTGGTGCACGAGAACAACACAATCGTCCAGGTGGGGACGCAGCGGCGCAGCGACCGCAGGCATCAGGACGGCGCGAAGCTGATCCAGTCGGGGATCCTGGGGAAGGTGACGGAGGTCGAGACCGCCTGGCACGACTCGGCGCCGCGCTGGGCCCGCGACTACAGCGACGTGCGGCGCGAGGACGTGGACTGGGACCAGTACCTGATGTTCCTCCCGAAGGAGCCCTGGAACCCGGCCCGGTTCCGGCGCTGGCACCTCTACAAGGACTTCACGGTCGGCACGCCGGCCCTCCTCGGCGCCCACCTGATCGACGTTGGGCTCTGGTTCATGGACGACCCGCTGCCGAGCACGGCCGTCGCCCACGGCGGCGTCTACGTGTGGAAGGACGGCCGCGAGCACGCCGATACGATCGAGTGCGTCCTCGAGTACCCGAAGGGCTTCATCTTGAAGTACGCGACCCGGCTCGGGAACAACAACCCCGTGCCCGAGGCGGTCTTCTTCGGGACACGTGGGACCTTCGACACCGAGACCTGGACCGCGCGGGGGACCGGCGGCGGCAAGGACGCGCTGACCCAGACGGTGACCGTCCCGAAGCCGGCCGGCCCGGCCACGGCCGTGGCCGCTGCGCACACCACCACTGGCAATGGCGGCATGCCGGACGCCGGCGTGGCGCAGCTCGATCCGCGGGTGGAGGGCGA
>DASXSA010000042.1:0-10651 GCA_036506235.1 Candidatus Limnocylindrales bacterium
AAGGAAGGCCTGGCGCTGATCAACGGCACCGACGGCATGCTCGGGATGCTGGTCCTGGCCTGCGCCGACGCCGAGCGGCTCTTCCGGACCGCGGACGTGACCGCCGCGATGTCGGCCGAGGCGCTGCTGGGGACCGACCGCGCGTTCCAGGCCCACCTCCACGAGGTGCGCCCGCACGCCGGGCAGGTGGCCAGCGCGGCCAACCTCGCTCGCTTGCTGAGCGGATCGCAGATCGTCTCCTCCCATCGCCACTCGCAGCACGCGGTGCAGGACTCCTACTCGGTGCGCTGCAGCCCGCAGGTCGCGGGTGCTGCGCGGGACACGCTCGACTTCGCCCGCCGCACCGCCGAGGTGGAGCTGTCTTCGACGATCGACAACCCGATCGTGCTCGAGAACGGCGACGTGGAGTCCAACGGCAATTTCCACGGTGAGCCGCTGGCCTTCGCCGCCGATTTCCTCGCCATCGCCGCCGCCGAGGTCGGTTCGATCGCGGAGCGCCGCGTCGACCGCCTGCTGGACCCTCACCGCTCCCAGGGCCTGCCTCCGTTCCTGGCCGAGGAGCCCGGGGTGAACTCGGGCCTGATGGTCGCTCAGTACACCGCCGCGGCCCTCGTCGCCGAGAACCGCCGCCTCGCGGCTCCCGCCAGCGTGGACTCGGTCCCGACGTCGGGGATGCAGGAGGATCACGTCTCGATGGGGTGGGGCGCGGCCCTGAAGCTGCGTTCGGTGCTCGACAACCTGGCCCACATCCTCGCCGTGGAGCTGTGCGCCGCGGCTCGCGCGCAGGAGATGCGGCGCCCGCTCGAGGCCTCGCCGGCGACCGGAGCGGTTCGCGAGATGCTGCGCGGGCACGTCCCCGGCGTGGGGCCGGACCGCGTGGTCGCGCCGGAGCTGGCCGCCGCGGAGGCGCTCATCCGGGACGGCTCCGTCATCCGCGCCGCCGAAGCCGTCGCCGGTCCGCTCCGGTGACCCATACCGTCCGCGCGCCGCGCGGCGCGGAGATCACCTGCCAGGGCTGGCCCCAGGAAGCAGCCATGCGGATGCTCATGAACAACCTCGACCCCGAGGTGGCGGAGCGGCCCGAGGACCTGGTCGTCTACGGGGGCACTGGCCGCGCGGCTCGATCGTGGGAGGCGTTCGACGCCATCGTCCGCGAGCTGAAGCGGTTGAAGGGTGACGAGACGCTGCTCGTCCAGTCGGGCAAGCCGGTCGGCGTCTTCGCGACACACGAGTGGGCGCCGCGAGTCTTGATCTCGAACTCGATGCTCGTGCCCGAGTGGGCGACGTGGGAGGAGTTCCGCCGCCTCGAGGCGCTGGGTCTGACGATGTACGGCCAGATGACCGCGGGCTCCTGGATCTACATCGGGACCCAGGGCATCCTGCAGGGGACTTACGAAACGTTCGCGGCCATCGCCCGCAAGCGGTTCCACGACTCGCTGGCGGGCACGATCACGCTGACCGCCGGCCTCGGCGGCATGGGTGGGGCGCAGCCGCTGGCGGTGACCCTCAACGGCGGGGTCGCGATCTGCGTCGAGGTCGACCCCGACCGCATCCAGCGCCGGCTCGACCATCGCTACCTGGACGTGAAGGCAGACGACGTCGACCACGCGCTCCAGCTCGCGATCGAGGCGAAGAAGGCGAAGCGCGCGCTGTCGATCGGCCTGCTCGGCAATGCGTCGGAGGTCGTGCCCGCGCTCGCGCGTCGCAACTTTGAGGTCGACATCGTCACCGACCAGACCCCCGCGCACGACCCGCTGAGCTATGTGCCCGCCGGCCTGTCGCCCGACGACGCCGCGGAGTTGCGGCTCGACGACCCGGACGCCTACGTGAAGCGGGCGAGAGAGAGCATGGCGCGGCACGTCGACGCGATGGTCGAGTTCCTCGACCGAGGAGCCGAGGTCTTCGACTACGGCAACAGCCTGCGCGCGGAGGCGCGGATCGGCGGCAGCACGCGCGCGTTCGACTATCCCGGCTTCGTGCCCGCCTACATTCGCCCGCTGTTCTGCGAGGGCAAGGGACCGTTTCGCTGGGTCGCGCTATCTGGAGATCCAGCCGACATCGCGGCCACCGACCACGCGATCGTCGAGGAGTTCAGCGACGATCCCGCGCTCGTGCGCTGGATCAAATCCGCCGGCGAGCGGGTCGCTTTCCAGGGCCTGCCGGCGCGGATCTGCTGGCTCGGTTACGGCGAGCGCGCGCGGGCGGGCCATCGATTCAACGAGCTGGTCCGCGCGGGCAAGGTCAAGGCGCCGATCGTCATCGGGCGCGACCACCTCGATTCAGGTTCTGTCGCGTCGCCCTATCGCGAGACCGAGGCCATGCAGGACGGCTCGGACGCGATCGCCGACTGGCCGATCCTCAACGCCCTGCTCAACACGTCGAGTGGAGCGTCGTGGGTGAGCGTGCACCACGGAGGCGGCGTCGGCATCGGTCGCTCGATCCACGCCGGCATGGTCGTCGTCGCCGACGGCAGCGAGCTGGCCGGGCAGAAGCTCGATCGGGTCCTCACCAACGACCCTGGCTCAGGCGTCATGCGCCACGTCGACGCGGGTTACGAACGCGCGATCGACGTCGCGCGGGAGCGTGGCGTCCACATTCCGATGCTCCACTGATTTGGACGGCACCGGTCTGTGGCACGCCGAGCAAGCGTGGCTCGGCCGCCGCGCGGAAAACGTCCTGATCGAGGTCGAAGGTGGACGGATCAAGAGCGTCCAGGAGGATGTCTTCGCCCCGACCGACGCGGTAACGCTGAGAGGATGGACGATCCCGGGCCTGGCCAACGTGCACAGCCACGCGTTTCAGCGGCTGCTGCGGGGCGAGGTCGAGTCGGGCGGTGGCGACTTCTGGGAGTGGCGCGACCGCATGTACCGGTTCACGGACTGGCAGCCGGCCGACTACTTCAAGCACGCGCGCCTCGTGTTCCGGGAGATGCTCGAGGCGGGCATCACCGCGGTCGGAGAGTTCCACTACCTGCACGGCCACGGCAACGAGCTGGGCGAGGCGCTGATCGACGCGGCGCACGAAGAAGGGATCCGGATCACGCTGATCGACGCGTGCTACCTGCGCGGCGGCTTCGACGGCACGCCGCTCGACCTGGAGCAGATCTCCTTCAGCGATGGCGACGCAGATGCGTGGGCGCGGCGGGTCGACGACCTCGCCGACGACGACGGCGTGCGCATCGCCGCCGCGATCCACAGCGTGCGCGCCGTGGACCCGGAATCGATGAGGATCGTTGCCACCTATGCCCGCGAGCGAGGCGTCCCGCTGCACATCCACCTGGCCGAGCAGCCCGCCGAGGTCGAGCAGTGTCTCCAGCTCGAGGGCTGCACCCCGGCCGAGCTCCTGGAGCGCGAGGGCATCCTGGGCTCCGACCTGACCGCCGTCCACGCGATTCACGTCACCGAGCACGACATCGCTCTGCTCGGACAGGGGCCGGTCTCGATCTGCGCCTGCCCGACGACCGAGCGCGACCTGGGCGACCGTGTCGGCCCGCTGCACGCGCTGGCGTCAGCCGGCTGCGCGATCAGCGTCGGCACAGACTCCAACGCGGTGACCGACATCCTCGAAGAGTCGCGTGCCCTGGAGCTCGACGAGCGCCGCGCCACAGGCCGTCGCGTGCTCCATCAGCCAGAAGCGCTGCTCCGGGCGGCGACAGTCAACGGGATGCGCGCGTTGGGCTGGGAGGCGGGCGAGCTGAAGCCAGGCATGCTCGCCGACTTCGTCACGGTCGACCAGCCACGGGCGCTGTGGCGCGAGCTCAGCCCCGCGTACCTCGTCTACGGCTTCTCCGGTCGCGACGTCACGAGCGTCGTCGTCGGCGGCAAGACTGTCGTGTCGAGATGAAACGTCTGCGGAACATCGGCCGGCTGTTCACGAGCACCCCGGCGGGCGTGATCGAGAAAGCGGCCGTGATCATCGACGGCGAGGAGATCGCCTGGTGCGGCAGGAACGGAGACGAGCCGCACCGGCTGATGGAGCTGCTCACCGACGAGCACGACTGTCACGGCGGCCTCGTCACGCCCGGACTGATCGACGCGCACACGCACCCGGTCTACGCAGGCGACCGGATGGCGGAGGTGTCGATGCGTTCCGCCGGGGCGTCCTATGCGGACCTGGCCAGGGCCGGAGGTGGAATTCGAGCGACCGTGAAGGCGACGCGCGAGGCGTCGATCAGCGCCCTGGAGGAAGCGACGGCGCGAAGATTGTGGACCTGGCTCGAAGGCGGCGCGACAACCGTCGAGGCCAAGACGGGCTATCACCTGCAGCGCGACGGCGAGCTGGAGGCGACGCGACTGCTGGCGCGCCTGGGTCAACGCGCAGACCTTCCGCGCATCGAGGTCACCTTTCTCGCCGCCCATGCGCTGCCGCCCGACCGGTGGGCGCGCGCGGGCCGCTACGTGAAGGAGGTGCGGGATTGGTGTGACGACGCGTACATGGCGGGAGCGCGCTTCTGCGACGTGTTCTGCGATCGAGGCTACTTCACCGTGCCGCAGTCGCGGAGCATCCTGAAGGCTGCGCTCAAGGCGAAGCTGATCCCGCGCCTGCACGCGGACGAGCTCGAACGCACGGGCGGTTCGCGCCTGGCCGCCGAGCTGAACGCCGCCTCAGCCGATCATCTGCTGCGCGCCAACAAGAGCGATGCCCTCGCGCTCGCGCGAGCCGGCGTGGTGGCCACGCTGGCGCCAGGGACTGCGCTTTCGATCGGCAAGCTGCCGCCGGTCAAAGAGCTGCTCGACGCGGGCGCCGTGATCGCGCTGGGCACCGATCACAACCCGGGCACGAGCGGGATCACGAGCATGAGCGTGGTCGTCGCGCTGGCCGTGGCCGTGTTCAAGATGTCCGTCGAGCGTGCACTGCTCGCCGCCACGATCGGCGGCGCTCACTCGCTCTCGCGTTCAGATCGCGGCGAGATCGCGCCTCACAAGCTGGCCGACCTCGTGCTGTGGGATGCCGAGCACGAAGGAGCCTTCGCCTGGGCCTACGGCCTCAAGCCACGCGTCGTCTGGCTGAGGGGAGCTCAATCTTTTGCGTCATAAGAGTTGCTAAATGCGTGCACTCGGGCTATAAGTTGCACCTGAACGGCCGCCAGCTGTCCAAATACGAATCAACAGCGGTCGAAATGGAGGAAGGCTAGTAGTGGCAAAGTGGAACCCCCTGGCGCTGAAGATTCTTCTGTGGGTGATGGGCGTGCTGCTCGTCGTGGGCTCGGCCGCAAGCTTCGTCGGCGACGCGGTATTCGACTTCGGTAGCGGCGCCGGCGTTACAGCTCCAGTCGCAGGTATCGCCTTCGGCGCGGGCATGATGATCGCGGGCTTCGACCCGATCGCCAACATCAGCTGGGTTCGCGCGCTGGTCGTCTACGCGATCCTCGAGATCGTTTACCAGATCTTCACGCAGGTCGTGATCGGCAAGTTCGACATCGTCTCTTTCATCATCGCGATCCTGGCTGCAGTTCTCGTGCTCGTGCTCTACCCGAACAAGCCCGCGCTCTGGATGCAGGGCGGCATATCCTCGGGAGCCCGCGCGTAAGCAACCGACCGAACATTTCTTGAGGGGCGGCGCTCTGCCGCCCCTTCTTTTTTCCCTTCCCCACGTGCTGGGGAGGGTCAGGGTGGGGACTGCTCAGTCCTCGATTACGACGGTGCCCGACACCTCGTCGTGCACCGGTCGGCCGGTCAGCCACGAAGCCGGCAGCAGCACAAGGCGCAGCAGCGCCTGCGTGGGGGTGAGCCCGGATCCGTCGAAGGCAACCACCCGCTCTCGCATGACAAGGCCCCCGAACGTGCGGCCCCAGAGGCTCCAGCATGCGACGTGATAGGCGGCGGCGATCGCCAGCGTGCGGCGCAGCCGTCGCCGGCCAACAACGCGGGCGAGCGTCGCGCAGAAAGCGACGTCGATCGACGCGGCGCGAAACCGATCCCCAGGCGCCGCTGCGGTGCCGGGCATGGGCAGGCGCCCTCGGACACGCAGCAGGTACAGACGGGTCAGCAGGTGGTGGACCGGCAGCTGCGTCGCGGTGTAGACGAGGGGAGGAACGAGCGGGCGGTATGCCTCGAGCGTGGCGACGAGGCGGCCTCGGCCGGCCCTGACTTTGAAGGCGCCCCCGGGCGTGCCGGCAGCGAACCCGCCTTCGATCGGCCAGGTGACCTGCGATCTGGAAACCCGGGGCGTACCGAAACGGAGCAGCTCGATAGGACCGATTCGCATCGAGGTGCCGTGCATTCGCACGAGGCCGAAAGTGAGGATCGTGATGTCCCGCATGTAGTGGTCCAGCAGGTCCCTGCCGGTCACGGGTCGCGAGATCGCAACCGAGTCTTCCACGTACACTCGCCCGTCTTCCCATCTGGCCATCCGAATATGGTGGCAGTTGGTGATGGGACGGCTGGAGTTCGGCGCCGAAGTCACAGCCAAGACCACGCCCGAGCGTGCCTTCGACTACTTCGCCGACTACCGCCACGTCGCTGACGTGCTCGAAGGCGTGAGCCGCTGGCAGCCGCTCGGAGAACGGACTCGCGGGATCGGAGCGCGCTACAAGGTGGAGATGCTCGCCTACGGCTTCCCGCTGGGGAACGTGCTCCGGCTGGACCGGTGGGAGCGTCCCCGGGAGATCGGCTGGGTCTCCGAGTCCGGGCTCATCAAGCAGGAGGGTGGATTCACCTTCACCGAGGTCAGGGACGGCGTCCGGATCAGGCTCCGGATCGGGTACGAGCCGCCAGGCTGGGTCGTCGGGGCCGCGGTCGCTCGCCGTGTGGACGGCGTGGTTCGGGCCCGCCTCGAGGGCGCCATGGCGCAGATTCGCGAAAGGCTCGAGTCCTAAAGTTGCAGACGATGAAGCTCACTCGCGAAGCAACCGAGATCCTGGGCAAGGCGTCGATCGGAATGCTCGCGCTGCGCTCGGGTCGCCTCCCCTTGGTGAACCCAGCTGTGTACAGCTTCGCGCAGGGATCGCTGTGGATGACGACGTCGCGCTACGCGGCCAAGACGATCATCGCCAGGCGGGACCCGCGGGTTGCCTTCCTGGTCGACGTCGGCGAGAAAGCGGTCCTGCTGCGGGGAGCGCTCGAGGTCTTCGACCCGTTGGACCTTTCCAACGACGTGCGCGCCGTCCTCGACGGCCCCGCCTATTTCCTGGGCCTGGCCGGCTACGCGCTGCGCAACGCCCCGTTCTTCGCGGGGTACGCGCTCGACCTGATGCGACTGCCGCGTGAGTGGATGCCGTACAACCGCGTCGTCCTGCGCATGCGTCTCAGCGATGCCGACATCGTCAAGGGCGCGCCGTTCCCGGCGGCGCAGGCGGCTCGCGTGCCCGCCGTCCCCGCCGAGGTCAGCCGGCGCCTGGCCGGCGTCTCCCGTGGCTACGCATGCTGGATCGAGGGCGGGTCGCCGGTCATCCGGCCGGCCTTCTGGGAGGTCGACCGTGGGCGGGTGACGATCGCCCCGACCAGCGGCCGGCCGCGGGCGGGTGCGCCGGGCGCCCTCGTCGTGGAGTCTCATCACCGGTTCCGGCCGTCGTTGATGGTGGGCGCCTGCGTGCGCGGAACCTTTGTCGCGTCGCCCGACGGAGAGGGGGTCGCCGAACGCTACGGCATCGACGACACGGAGGTCCCGCCGGTCATCGACCTGAAGCCGGAACGGGTCACGTCATGGCGCGGGTTCGCGATCACCACCTCGGTGCCGCGCTCGGCGCGCGAGCTTCGTGCGGCGGAAGCCTGATGCCCAGGCCTGCCGCACCCGCGTTGCGCGTCCGCAAGTGGGATGCGGGCAGATGGAGCGAGGCGCCGGACGCCGTCGTCACCGAGGAGCCGCTGCAACTGATGCTCGATGGCCAGCCCTTGTCGGTGGTCATGCGCACCCCGGGCCAGGACCTCGAGCTCGCGCTGGGTTTGCTGTTCGCAGAGGGCATCGCCCGTTCGCTGGATGATGTTCGGTTGGTCCGGATCAGCGCCGAGTCCGACGAGACCGCCGTGGCGGTGGCGATCGACCCGTCGATCGTCGAGTCGAACCAGGTCGACGTCCACCTGACACGGGCGCCGCGCCGCAGGCCGGAGCGCTCGATGCTCGCGAGCTCGGCCTGCGGGGTGTGCGGCGCGGTCCTCATCGAGGACCTGCGGCGCGACCTGGCGCCGCTGCCGGAGGGACTGGCCGTCGATGCCACGCTTCTGCCCCGGCTGCTGGATCGGTTGCGGTCCGGGCAGGGCGTCTTCGAGCGGACGGGTGGCTTGCACGCGGCGGGCCTCTTCGATCCGGCGGGCGAGCTCATGTGCCTGCGCGAGGACGTCGGCCGGCACAACGCCGTGGACAAGGTCGTGGGACGGATGCTGATCGAGGGCAGGCTTCCGTTGACCCGTTCGATCCTGGTCGTCAGCGGCCGGGCCGGTTACGAGATCGTCCAGAAGTCGATCACCGCGGGGATCCCGGTGCTGGCCGCGGTCGGCGCCCCGTCGAGCCTGGCCGTGGCGCTGGCCCGTGAGTTCGGCCAGACCCTGGTCGGCTTCCTGCGTGGCGAACGCTTCAACGTGTACGCCTCACCCGAGCGCCTGGCGGATTGATCGCACAGGCCCGGACGCGGTCCGCCGTGCGTGCGGGCCTCCTCGTTCTGTTCGTGCTCCTCGTCGAGTGGTCGCGCGCCTCGATCGCCCAACAGCCCCGTCTGGCGCTCCCGGCGCTGCTCGTCGGCGGGGCCGCGCTGGCCGCGTCAGCGATCGGTTGGCCCGCGGAGCGGCTCGGTCTCGGGACGTCGCGGTTCGGTTTGCGCATCCTCGGAGGCCTGGCGCTCGGGGCCGTCCTGGTGCTGCCGGCTGCGGCAAGGTCGAGCGCGGTCCCGCTGCTGCCTGCGGGCCTGGCGGTCGCCGCGGTGGCGGTCTCGGTCGGGGAGGAGCTGGCGTTTCGCGGCGCGCTGTACGCGGCGCTCGAGGAGCTGGGCGGCGCGCCGGTCGCCGTCCTGGGCAGCACGCTCCTGTGGACGCTCGCCCACGTTCTCTCGCATCCACCGGAGTTCCTGGGCGCCGTGGCCGCCGCGGGGCTGCTGCTCGCCCTCTGGCGATGGGCCTGCAGGGACCTGGTGGCCCCGATCCTGGGCCACGTGATCGCCGACCTGGCGCTGTGAAGAAGGCTGGACTGATGGCGGTCGCGGCGTTGCTGTACGCGGTCGCCGCGTGGACGGTGGCGCCGGGGTTCTACGACGGCTTCGGCCCGCCGCAGCCGTACAACTGGACGTGCCCGCCGTCGCAGGCCGGGGCCAACAGCCCGCCAAGCTCGGGGCATCTCACGATCAAGGTGATCGACGGCGTCAGCGACGCCAACTCGGCGTTCACCGACGACGGCCAGCTCGTGATCGGCTTCCTGCCCGGAGCGTTCGTGGTCGACGGCAAGAGCTCGATCACGGTCGACGTCAAGCCGCTCGGAAGCTGCCCGGAGCCTGCGGGACTGCGCTTCGTGACGAACATCTATCAGGTCACCGCGAGCGCGTCGCTCGATCCACAGAAGGCGGCCAACCTGGTGCTGCGCTACTCGAACCTGGAGCCCGACCCCTCGAACGTGTACACGGCGACGGACCCCGCCGGCCCCTGGAGCGCCATGGCTCGCTCGCAGCAGGGGCAGCCGTTCACGATCGAGACGCGGACGACCAGGTTCGGTTACTTCGCCGCGGGTTATCCGGCGTCGGCGCCCCCGCCCGGCGCGGTCACCATCGGAGGCGGGCAGGCGTTGCCGATCATCGCCGCGATCCTGGTCGCGGTCGTCGTGCTCGCCGGGTTGCCCCTGGCCGTGATGAGACGGAGGGAGAAACGAACGCAGCGCTGACTCTCGACAACCGTGTACGGCTCGCGGTCTTGGAGCAGACCATCGAGACGGGCTCCGTGCCGGCTGCCCGCGAGTTGTCCTTGCGCCTCGGCCTCGACGAGGCGGCGGTTGTCGCTGCGTATCGCAGGTTGGGCGAAGGCCACGTCTACGTGCTTGAGCCGTCCGATCCGACGAGGCTTCGAATGGCAAACCCCTTCTCGGCGGTCTCCACCGACTTCGTGGTCACCGTTCGCGGACGCGTGTACTTCGGCAATTGCGCCTGGGACGCGCTTGGCATCGTCGCCCTCCTGGGCGGTGACGGGACGGTGGCGACGCGGTGCCCGGACTGCGATGAGGAGCTCCGGCTGGATGTTGCCGGTGGCAAGCTCGTGGGAGCCGAAGGGATCGTGCATTTCAGCGTCCCGGCCAGGCAGTGGTGGGATGACATCGTCTTCACCTGAAGCACCATGCTTCTCTTCCGGTCGGAAGAGCACGTGGCGCGCTCCGGCAAGCCGCAGGGCGCTTTTTTCACGATCGAGCAGCTCTGGCGGCTGGCCGATACCTGGTACCGCGACCGCGCAGATCCGGCGTGGCACCGCCGCACGGCGAAGGAGGCCGAGGAGGTGTTTGCCGGCATCGGGCTCACTGGCGATTTCTGGCGGCTAAGTCCCTAGTGGACTGTAACGGTCGGATGTGGAGCAGGCCGAAGGCCCGAAGGCCAGCGTTCCAGGCGGCCGGTGCGAAGGCGCGGGTGGCGCAACGACGACCCCATCTCAAGATGGGTGAGGAGGCGCGCCGGGCCCCGCAACGCACGCATCAGAGCCCGCAGGGCTCCCGGCCGTCTGGGGCGCTGGATGCTCCATATCCGGCT
>DASXSA010000043.1:0-6296 GCA_036506235.1 Candidatus Limnocylindrales bacterium
GATGCGCAGGATCGCCGCCCGACCCCGGCGGTCCGGAGACTGCACGGTGATCCGGCGGTCGAAACGGCCGGGCCTGAGCAGCGCCTGGTCGAGCACGTCGGGCCGGTTCGTCGCCGCGAGCACGATCACGCCCTCGCTCGCGTCAAAGCCGTCCATCTCGGTGAGGATCTGGTTGAGCGTTTGCTCCTGCTCGTCGTTGCCGCCCACCCGCAGCGCGGCCGCCCGGCTGCGGCCGATCGCGTCCAGCTCGTCGATGAAGATGATCGCCGGCGCCGCCGCGCGCGCCTTGGCGAAGAGGTCGCGGACGCGGCTCGCGCCCACGCCGACGATCGCCTCGACGAACTCGGAGGCCGCGATGCTGAAGAACGGCACCTTGGCCTCGCCGGCGACCGCGCGGGCAAGGAGCGTCTTGCCCGTGCCGGGCGCGCCGACGAGCAGCACGCCCTTCGGCACCGCGCCGCCCAGGCGCTGGTACTTCTGCGGCTCGCGCAAGAAGTCGACGACCTCGCGCAGGTCGGCTTTGACCTCGTCGATGCCGGCGACGTCGTCGAACGTGACCGAAGGCTTCTCCGCGTCGTACAGGCGCGCCCGGCTCTGGCCGAAGCCGCCGAGGATCCCGCCGGCGCCCGCGGACGCCGCACGGCGCGACAGATAGAGGAACCCGATGACGAGGAGGATCGTCGGACCGAAGCTGAACAGCAGCGTCTCCCACAACGGCGTCGACGCATTCGGGTCCCTGGCGTTGATGGTCACGTCGTGCTGCTGAAGCGCCGCGAGCAGGTCGTCGCTGGCAAAGGCCGGGCGCTGCGTCTGGAACTTCGTCGAGCTCGTGCCGCTCGAATCCTTCACCGCCTTCCTGGTCGTTCCGGTGATCGAGTCGGCCGTGCTCGTGACACTCGTCACGTTGCCTGCATTCAGCTGGTCGAGGAACTCGTTGTAGGAGATGGTCACGGTCGGCGCCTGCATGGCCGCCGTGACGATGTTCGTGATCAGGAAGTTGGCCGCGAACAGCACCGCCAGGGTGATCCAGAACCGGCGCGAGCGCATTGGGGTGGCAGGGTCCGGCTTGCCGCCTGTCGGATTCGGCCGCGGACGCGCCGCCGGTGCAGGGGCGGGTCTCTGCGCCATCAACTGATCGTAGTTCGTCCCCGAGCAACTGTCTGCTTGACATCAGGAATTCACCGAATGTAGAATTCAACGCACGATGAATTCTGGGAGGACAGCGATGCGCGAACGAATGGAGATGTACGTGGCCCCGTTGCTGGCTGGGCTGCTGGCGCTGGTGACCCTGGTCGGCCTGATCGGGCCCGCGATCAAGAGCCCGTCGCCGCACGACATCCCGGTCGGCCTGGCCGGCCCACCGCCGGCGACGCAGCAGATCGCGCAGGCCTTCGCCACCAACGCCCCTGGTGCGTTCAAGTTCACGACCTACTCCAGCGAGGGCGACGCCCGCGCGGCGATCGATTCCCGTGACATCGACGGCGCCCTGGTGATCGACCCGTCAGGTCCGAAGCTCATCCTGGCCGGAGCCGCCGGAGACGGCGCCACCGGCGTCATCAACGGTGCGTTCTCCAACGTCTTCAAGAGCCAGGGCCAGACGCTGGCGGTGGAGACGGTCCACCCGTTCGCATCGGGCGACCCGCACGGCCTGATCCTGTTCTTCGTCGTGCTGGGAATCCTGGTCTCGACACTGATCGCACAGGCGCTGGTCGGGACGCGCAAGGGTTTGCGTTTGATCACGCGGCTCAGCCTGGTCGTCGCGTTCGCCCTGCTCGCTGCCCCGATCGCCCTGGGCCTCGCCACGTGGATAGCGGGCGACTACGGCTCAGGCATCTGGCTCGCCATGGCGCTGCTCGCGCTCGGATCGGCCGCCGTGGGCGCGGTCATCGCCGGGTCGGCCGCCCTGTTGGGGAGGCCGGGCATCGGCCTTGCCGCGCTGATCGTCGTGCTGCTCGATCTCGTCTGCTCGGGCGGGCCGATCGGCAGCCAGTTGCTGCCCGACGCATACCGCTGGCTGGCGCCGGGCATGCCCGCGGGCCAGCTGTACAGCGCCCTCCGCGGTGCCCTCTACTTCGACGCAGCAGGTCTGGCGGAGCCGTTCGGCGTGCTCAGCCTGTGGCTTCTCGGCGGACTGATCCTGATGGTCCTGGGCCAGCTGGTGGGGCGGCGATCGCCGGCCGGCGAGGGTGCGGTGGTGCCGAGCCTGGCGCCTCATGGCGCGAACCGGTAGAAGGCCCGGCGCGGGCGGCACACGCGAGAAGATCCTCGCCGCCGCCCGCACCCAGTTCGGCAGGCACGGGTTCGAGAGCGCGACCATCCGCGGCATCGCCTCGGCCGCCCGCGTCGACCCGAAGCTCGTCCTTCATTACTTCGAGTCGAAGGAGGGCGTCTTCGGGGCGGCGATGGACTTTCCGTTCGACCCCGCGGCGGCCATCCCCGCCCTGCTCGAGCCGGGCCTCGAGGGGCTGGGCACCCGGCTGGCGCGCTTCTTCCTGGAGATCTGGGACTCGCCGGAGGGCGCGCGCGCGCATGCGCTGGTGCGCTCCGTGGTCACCAGCAAGACCGCGGCGGCCCTGATGCGAGACTTCGTCAGCCGGGAGATCCTGGCTCGAGTCGCGCAAGCCCTCGAGCTCGACCATCCGCAGGTGCGGGCCAGCCTCGCCGCGAGCCAGCTGATCGGGGTCGCCATCCTGCGCTACGTGGTCAAGGTCGAACCGCTCGCCTCGGCGCCCTCGGACCGGCTCGCCGCCTGGATCGGGCCGACCCTGCAGCGCTACTTCACCGACCCCACTGTCACCAGACTTTCTAAAATCGACTGAATGGCGACACCGACGCTTTCGCCTGCCCACTCTTTCGGTGAGCTCGAGCAGTACCGCGGCGAACTGACCGCTTACTGCTATCGCATGCTCGGATCGCCGTTCGACGCCGAGGACGCCGTCCAGGACGCGTTCGTCCGCGCGTGGCGCAGCCGGGATCGGTTCGAGGGCCGCTCTGCGCTGCGCTCCTGGCTGTACCGGATCGCGACCAACGTGTGCCTCGATGCGCTCAAGAGCAAGGAGAGGCGCGCGAGGCCCATGGACCTCGGCCCGTCGCGCGAGCCGGTCGAGGCCAACCTCCACGTGCCCACCGAGGTCGCGTGGCTGGAGCCGATCCCGCTGACCCTGGTCGCGCCCGACCGGGACCCCGCCGACGTCGCGATCGCCAACGAGTCGATCCGCCTGGCGTTCGTCGCCGCGCTGCAGCAGCTGCCCGCGAAGCAGCGCGCGGTCCTCATCCTTCGCGACGTTCTCGACTGGCAGGCCAGTGAGGTCGCCGAGCTGCTCGAAACGTCGGTCGCTTCGGTGAACAGCGCGCTCCAGCGCGCCCGGGCCACCATCGCCCGGAGCAACGCCGGCGACTCGCGGTCGGCGCCGCCTCTGAGCGCGGCGGACAGGGCCATGCTCGAGCGCTACGTCAGCGCGTTCGAGGCCTACGACCTGACGGCGCTGACGTCGCTGATCCGGGAAGACGCCAGGCAGTCGATGCCGCCATACGACATGTGGCTCGCCGGGCGCGACGACATCATGACCTGGTGGTTCGGCCCCGGCATCGGGTGCCAGGGCTCGCGCGTCATCCCGGCGATCAGCGCCAACGGGATGCCGACTTTCGGCCAGTACAAGCCAGACCCGAGCGGCGGCCACGCGCCCTGGGCGCTGCAGGTCCTCGACATCTCAGGCGGCCGGATCGGGGAGTTCACCTTCTTCCTCGACACCGCCAGGCTCTTTCCTCTGTTCGGGCTGCCGCTTCACCTCGACGCGTAGGGTTCCGTCCAGGCCGGCAAAAATGAGCAGCTCGAGCAACGCGTCGCTTGCGTTGGACAGCCACACCTCGCGCCCGCGCCGGCGCCCCGCCAGCGTCGCCCGAGCGATGCGGTCGATCGCGTCCAGCGCCGGCTTCTCGATCCGGGCGCAATTCACGATGACCGTCTCGGTCGCCATCGATCTTTAGACGGAATACGGGCCGCAAATTCATCGGTTGCGAGCCGATGAGTTGGGTTGCGGAATGGCGTCTAACCGAGCATGAAGAATTCACGCTGGCTTTCACTGATCGTCCTGTGCACGGGATTTCTCCTGATCGTGGTCGACATGACGATCGTCAACGTCGCCCTGCCCTCGATCCAGAAGGACCTCGGCTTCTCGCAGTCGGGCCTGGCGTGGATCGTCAACGCCTACTTGATCGCGTTCGGCGGTCTGCTCCTGCTCGCCGGTCGAGTGGGCGACCTGCTCGGCCGCAA
Organism: Candidatus Limnocylindrales bacterium; assembly: GCA_036506235.1. Classification (GTDB taxonomy): domain Bacteria; phylum Chloroflexota; class Limnocylindria; order Limnocylindrales; family CSP1-4; genus CF-16. The sequence continues at coordinate 4,274 of DASXSA010000043.1, forward strand.
GCGCGTCTACCTCGTCGGCCTCGCGATCTTCACCGGCGCGTCGGTCCTCTGCGGCCTTTCCTTCGCGCAGCCGATGCTGATCGGCGCGCGCTTCGTCCAGGGCATCGGCGGCGCGACCAGCTCGGCGGTGATCCTGGCCATGATCGTGACCATGTTCCCGGAGCCGAACGAGCGCGCGAAGGCGTTCGGCGTGTTCACCTTCGTCGCGTCGGCGGGTGCCGTCGTCGGACTGCTCGCCGGCGGCCTGATCACGCAGGCGGTCAGCTGGCACTGGATCTTCTTCGTCAACCTGCCGATCGGCGTCGCGACCGCGGTCGCCGCGGCTCGCACCCTCGACGATGACAGGGGCATCGGGCTCGGCCGGGGAGCCGACGTGCTCGGCGCGGGGCTCGTCACGAGCGCCCTGATGCTCGGCGTCTACACCATCGTCCAGACGTCGGAATACGGCCTTGGCTCGACTCGGACGATCGTCCTCGGCGGGGTCGCGCTCGCGCTGCTCGCCGGGTTCGTCGTTCGCCAGGCCCTGGGCCGCAACCCCATCCTCCCGCTCCACGTCTTCCGCTCGCGGAAGGTGGCGGGCGCCAACGTCATCCAGGCGCTCATCTCGACCTCGTTCCTGGGGTTCTTCTTCCTCGGCTCGCTCGACCTCCAGCGCGTCCTCGGCTACGGTCCGATGGCGATCGGGCTGGCGTTCCTCCCGGTGGCCATCGTGATGGCCCTCTTCTCGATCCGGTTCTCGGCCCAGCTCATCGCTCGCTTCGGCGCGGGCCCGATGCTGGTCGCGGGCCAGGTCGTGGCGGGGATCGCCCTGGTCATCGTCGCGCTCGGCCCGACGAGCGCCAGCTACGTTGCTCACCTGCTCGTGCCGATGGCCCTGCTCGGGCTCGGCGGAGGTCTCGTGTTCCCGTCGCTGACGATGCTCGCGATGGCCGACGTCCACCCGGACGAAGCGGGCCTGGCGTCAGGCCTGCTGAACACGACCGGTCAGGTGGGCGGCGCGCTCGGTCTCGCCGTGATGGCCACGCTGGCGGCGTCGCGCACCGTGGGCCTGATCGGCGACGGCGCCGACGCGGTCTCCGCGCTGGCCGCCGGGTACCACTTCGCCTGGCTCGTCGGAGCCGGCATCGTGGTGGTCACGCTGGGAACGTCGGCCTGGCTGCTTCGCTCGAGCTCAGGCCCGCAGGTCAAGCTTGCGCCCGCCGGATGCGTCGAGTGCGAGGCGGCGGCCTGAACGCGAGCTGATCGCCGGCTAGCGCCTGGGGTTGTGCGTCAGCTCGTCCTGGCGCTTGACCCAGAACTCGAGTCGGTGCCGAAACCGCTCGACCTGTGACGCCAGGAGCGGCAGGTTCGTCCTCTCGGCCTCCAGCTGCGCCTCCCTGGGCATCGAGGGGATCATGGCGGCGAGCAGGTCGAACAGCTCCTGCTCGAGCTTGACCAGGTGGCCGTACACGGCGATCCAGCGTCGGGCGTCCGCCAGCGACTCCGACTCAGGATCCTCGCCGCTGATCGGACGATCCAGATCGGCCCCGTCCCACACCGCTCCCCCGGCCTCCTCTCTGCCGGAGGCCATGCGCAAATGATGGAGGGTTTTCCCCGCCAGGTCACCTATCGCTTTGACCTTGATTCATCGGGGTGGCCTGTATTCCCGAATGCGATCCTGTCCCGGACCACCCGGGCACGGCCCAGCAGACGCGAGCGCTGCACCGCGTCCTCGCCGAATCGATCGCGGATCCTGTCCACCGCCGCCTCCAGCCGGTCGCTGCGCGGACGCGCGGCGCCGAACAGGTCGAGCTGGCCGCTGTCGACATCCGTCAGCGCGGAGACGCCGACTCCCAGTGTGCCCACGGTGAGCCGCGGGTCGCGCTCGGCCAGCAGCTTCAGCGCCGCCTGGTAGATCTCGTCGCCGGTGGCCACCGGCTCCGGCTGCTTCGCCTGTCGCGAGAGATGGCCGGCGTCGGGCCGGTACACGACGCCGACGGACACGATGCCGCCGCGGCGGCCGGCGGCGCGCAGGCGCCGGCCG
>DASXSA010000044.1:0-7924 GCA_036506235.1 Candidatus Limnocylindrales bacterium
CGACCGCCTGGGGGGAGGTTCAGGGTGTTGCGGGGGAGGTTCAGGGTGTTGCGGGGGGAGGTTCAGGGTGTTGCGGGGAGGTTCAGGGGTTGTTGTGGGGGAGCTTCAGGATGTTGCCGGCCGGCTAACCGACGGTGATGCCGAACGCGCCGAGGAGTGCCACCAGCAGCACGACCAGGTCGAGGACGATCACCAGGCCGACGGCCAGGAGGGTGAGCAGGTTCAGGATTGGCCCGTTGGCGTGGCGGCCCATGAGGCGCCGGTCGTTCACGAGAAGGAGCATGAACACGAGCACGACCGGCAGCAGGAGGCCCTGCAGGGTCTGTGACGAAGCGATGATGCCGATCAGGTCGAGCCCCGGAATGAGCACGATGACCGCGCCAAGCGCCAGGACGAACGTGTAGATCCCGAAGAACGTGGGCGCGTCGCTGAAGCGCTTCCCGACGCCCGACTCCCAGCCAAACGCCTCGCAGATCACGAACGCCGTCGAGATCGGCATGATCGTGGCGGCCAGGACCGAGGCGCCAAACAGTCCGACCGCGAACAGGACCTCCGCGAACGTCCCGGCCACGGGCTCCAGGGCGCGTGCCGCATCGGCAGCCGACCCGATCGTGAGCCCCATCACGAACAGGGTCGAAGCCGTCGCGACGACGATGAAGATGGCGATGACGTTCGTCCAGATCGCGCCGCCAACGGCATCGGCCTGTTCGAGGCGCAGCTCCTCCTCGCCGATCGCCTTCTCGGCCACGGCGCTCTGCAGGTAGAACTGCATGTACGGCGTGATCGTCGTGCCGACCACCGCGACGATCAGCAGCAGGATCGAGGGCTGCAGGTCCAGGGAGGGCGTGATCAGTGATCGCCCGACAACACCCCAGTCGGGGTGCGCCAGGACGGCTGACGCCACATAGGCCACGAAGACAAGCGAGATCGACAGGAAGACGCGCTCGACCGTTCGATACGAGGCGAACAGGACGAGCGCCCAGATCGCCACCGCGACGACCGGCACCACGACGAAGCGCGGCACGCCGAAGATCTCGAGCGCCGCGGACGCCCCGGCGAACTCGGCGACGGTATTGGCGATGTTGGCGATGAGCAGGATGGCCATCGCGAAGACGGTCCAGCGGACGCCGAACCGGTCCCGGATGAGATCCGACAGCCCCTGACCGGTCACGACGCCCAGGCGCGCCGCCATCTCCTGGACGAGCGCCAGGATCACGATCGTCAGTGGGAAAAGCCACAGCAGCGAAAGGCCGGTGCGCGCGCCCATGAGCGCATAGGTCGTGATGCCGCCGGCGTCGTTCCCGGCGATGCCCGCGATGAGCCCGGGGCCCATGACCGCCAGGAAGGCGATCAGGCCTCGCCGGCCGCGGAATCGCTCGCGAAGACGGAGGAACTCGCCTTGTTCCAGGCGGTCGCGGAGGCGCGCCAGCGGCCCGACGTCCGGCGGCGGTGAGACCCGGCGTCGCCGGCGCATGCGGCCGACCGCATCGCGCGCGCCGACCTCCGCCTGCCGTGCGATCCCCCGGACGGACGGAAGCTCAGGCACCGCTCGGTCCGCTGGAGATCATCCCCGCGCGAAGAGGCGCGGGAGACGCTTCTTCCAGGCAGTCGGCAGGACCGTGTCGATCGCGTCGTCGACCGTCACGATCCCGGCCAGGCGTCCCTGGTCGTCGACCACGGGGACGGCCAGCAGGTTGTAGTGGGCGACGACCTGGGCGACCTCGTCCTGGTCTGCCAGGACGCCGACGGCGACCGGCTCCTTGATCATCACGTCGCTGATTGGGGTGCCCGGCGGAGCCACGATGAGGTCACGCAGCGACAGCACACCGACCAGGCGCCCCTCCTCGTCGGTCACGTAGACGTAGTAGATCGTCTCGGCGTCCGGCTCGAGCTCGCGTAGCCGGTCGATCGTCTGGGCTGCAGTCAGCGTCGCCGGCAAGGACACAAACTCGGGGGTCATGATGCCGCCGGCCGTGTCCTCGGGGTAGCCCAGCAGCTCCTGGACCTCGGCCGCCTCCTCGCGCTCCATGAGGGCGAGGATCTCGTCGCGGCTCTCTTCCGAGAGGTCGGCGACCAGGTCCGCTGCGTCATCCGGAGACATTTCTTCGAGGATGTCTGCCGCGCGCGCCGGCTCGAGGTCTTCGAGCACCTCGACCTGCGTGTCGGGCTCCATTTCCTCGATCGCGTCGGCGACGGCTTCGTCGTCGAGCGACGCGAGCACCCCGGCCCGGTCGCGAGGCGCGAGCTGGTCGATGATCGTGGCGAGGTCGGCTGGATGAAGCTCGGCCAGGCCTCCGTGCGGGACGCGAAGCTTGATCGACGCGATCGACGTCTCGACCGGGTCGACGTCCTCCCAGTCGATGTACCGCTCGCCAACGGGCAGACGCAGGTTGCGGGCAAGGGTGCGGAAGGGCCCCTCGATGCCGAGTCGGCGCAGCAGACCGGCGCCGCCAACGTCGACCGCCACGAGATGGAGCGCACCGCCAACCTCGTCGAGCCGGAGATCGTTGACGCGGACGACCTTGCGACCGTCGATGTCCACGATCTGCTTGTCCATCAGGTCGGAGCGCAGGAGGATTTCGTTCGGCCGCTGGCGGAACGCCTCGATGTCGATCGTCGTCGTTCGAAGGTGCGCGCCGGTGTCGTCCAGCGTCTCGACCGACGACCAGGGCAGGAAGATGCGCCGTCGCCCCGTCTGGACCACGAGGCCCGTGACTGGCGGGTAGCGGTCGCCGACGGCGACGATCAGATCCGCAACCTGGCCGATCGGCTCGCCGTGCCGATCGCGCACGGGCCGACCGATCGCCTGGCTCAGGTAGAGCATGCTGCCACCTCTGGACGGGCCGACCCCCGTCGTCGGTGACTGGTCGGCCGCGGCGGCCGACGGGACCGGCTAGAGGATGCGACGACCCGGCTGTTGGGCCACGGCGCCGAACGCGCCGGTGGTACTGGGTCCGGTCTCCACCGAGGGAGGAATCCTCCGAAGCTGATTGCACGCGCCGCCGCACGCGGCCGCCTCAGCGGAGCGAGGGAGGTGCGCCCCGAGTGTAGTGGCCGCCATTCTGGCGGGTCAAACGTCCTGGCGTGGTCCCCGCGCTGCTCGGCCTGCGACCAGCGCGGGTGCCTCAGCGAGGCGCGAACAGCCCGGCCAGGTCCTTTGCGTCGCAGCTCTGTGCGAGGCACGGCAAGCCCCACCCGTCCTCGACCGTTCGAAGCAGGGAGTAGTGGTTCGCCGCGTCGTTTGCCCGCCCGCCCGGCATGGCAAGCGGCGACACGGCGACAAGTGCGACGTGACCACCGCCGCCCTCGTTGGTGGAGCCCTCGTCCCACGTGATGAACAGCACGGAATTGGCGAACTCCGGGCTGCCCGTGATCCGGGGAACGAAGCCCTTCAGGAAGTCCTCGCCCGTCGATACCGGGCAGTCATGCGTGTCGTGGCACAGATTGGGGACGATCAGCTCGAAGTCGGCCGCCTCCGGATCGAAGTGGCTGAAGTCGGTGATCCTCGCGCAACGCTGCGGATTTCGGCTGATGCTCGTGAAGCTGATCGCTGGCTCGTGCTTGCGGGCGTACTTGCCGGGACCGTCGGGTCCGTTCTCCTCATCGTCGCCCCTGAAGCAGCCGAGCGGCACGTTCTCCGCGAAGACCGCCCAGCCCCTGCCTGCAGCCTCGACCTGGTCGAACAGGTTGGGGGCGCTGAGGTCGTGGACGCCGTCGTCACCGACGCCCAGTGTCGATCCGGCGACGAGGGCGATGTAGTTCGGCTCGGAAGGGTGGGTGATCGCGTGGTAGTTGGTCGCGAGGGCGTAGTGGTCGATGAGCTCGTTGAGGAACGGCGCGTCCTGCGCGCGGACGACCCGCCCGTATTCCTTGTTCTCCATGATCAGCACATAGACGTGCCTGACCGGCGGCAGTCCGCCGACCGGGGCGCCGGAGGCCGGCGAGCCCGACCCGCTGGCCGAGGGCGGGGGCGCGGTCGACTGGCCCGCGGAACCGGTCGACGATGGTGTCGCAACGGGCGAGTTCGAAACCGCTGCCGAGCCTGAAGCGATCGGAGCTCCGGGCGAAGCCGGTGTGCGCCACAGCAGCACGATAGCCACGACGACCGCGGCGACGAAGGCGAGGACGACGGTCGGGCCAACCGATCTTGACTGCCCTGAACCAGCCACGTCCGCCATCTTGGCAGACAGGCGGTCCACTCTCGATAGACCGTGGGGTACGTTCGGAGCGGCGTTCCGGTACCTCGGACTGGGCCTGCGGGTAACCGCCCGGTGCCACGATCCGCCCCGATGAGCAGTCTCATCGCCCGTTTGGGGCGGCGTGTGGTGCTCGAATCCGGGGATGCACCACCCCTCGAAGCGACCGGGGTTCGCCGCGTTCCGGCTGCGGCGCCGGTCAGCGCGCCGGTCGTTGCGCCGGATGTCGACGGGCGCCTCCGAACGGTTCTGGAGGTTGCCGAGCGCCTGACCCAGACCTTCGATCGCCCAGAGATCCTGCAAACGATCGCTACGGTAGTGAACGACGGGCTCGGCGCGGACGGCACGACGATCCGCGTCCTGCAGGATGGTCAGCTCGTTGTCGCGGCCTGGGCCGGCCTGACCGACGAGGACGCGGGAGCGCTGCCCGAGTTCGGCCAGGGCGACGGCGCATACGGGCTGGTCTTCGAGAGCGGGATGCCGTTCGTCGCGGAGGACATCCTCGAGAACCCCGAGCTCTCGGTGGTCCTGGCCCGCTATCGCCCGGCACAGGCCTTCCGCTCGTTGCTCCTCGTTCCGTTGATCCATGACGGGGACGTGATCGGGGCCATGTCCGCGGTCGCCGCCCGGCCACGTGCCTGGAGCGAGGCCGACGTTGAGTTCGTCCGGGCGCTCGCCACCCATGCCTCGATCGCACTCCACAATGCGACATTGTTCGAGCGGACTCGTGCGTGGGCCGGGCAGCTCGCCGTGCTCCAGACGACATCGGCGCGGATGAGCCGCCAGAACTCCGTGGAGTCAGTCGGCCGGGCGATCGTCGAGGAAGTCCAGCGGATCATCGACTATCACAACTGCCGCGTGTACCAGCTCGAGGAGCCCGACGACCTCGTCCCGATCGCGTTCGCCGGCCGCGTCGGCGCCTACGAGAAGGTGGAGATGGACCTCCTGCGGACGAAGCTCGGCAAGGGGTTCACGGGATGGGCCGCGCAGCGCGGGAAGCCGTTGCTGATCCACGACGCGAATGCGGACCCGCGCGGGTCGACGATCCCGGGTACGGATGACGTCGACGAGTCCATGCTGGTCGTGCCGATGCAGTACGACGAGCGGGTCATCGGCGTGATCACCGTCTCGAAGCTGGGCCTTCGCCAGTTCGACGAGGACGATCTGCGGCTCCTGATGATCCTGGCCGACCAGGCCGCGACCGCCCTCGAGTCGGCTCGTCTCGTGACCCGCAGCCAGGAGCTGGCGACGGAGCTTCGGCGGATCCTGGACATGGGCGCGGCGTTGGCGAAGAGCCTCGATCCGCTCACGGTGGCCGACCTCATCGCGCGCCACATGGCGACCGCGCTCGGGGTCGATGACTGCGCCATCAGCTACTGGGACAAGGACCAGGAGCGGGTGCTCACGTGGGGCTACTACCCGACGAGCCGGCCGAGACAGATCCAGCCCTCATACGACCTCGCGGACTTCCCGGCAACGCGCGACGCGCTCAGGGACCAGGTCACCGTCGTCATCGACGTCAAGGATCCGCACGCGGACCCCGCGGAGGTCGCCCTGCTCCGCGTGCAAGGGTTCAGCTCGCTGGCGATGCTGCCGCTGGTTGCGAAAGGCGAGTCCATCGGACTCGTGGAGCTGATGTCGGTCGATTCGCGAACGTTCAGCGCCACGCAGCTCGACTTTGCCCGGACGATGGCAACCGAAGCCGCCATGGCCCTCGAGAACGCCCGCCTCTACGAGGATGCCCGGAAGCTGGCCGACCGCGACCAGCTCACCGGCTTCTACAACCACCGTTTCCTGCACGAGCGACTGGGCGAAGAGATCGTCCGGTCGCAGCGTTCGCGTTCGCCGCTGAGCGTCCTGATGATCGACCTGGACGACTTCAAGCTTGTCAACGACACATTCGGCCATCTGTTCGGCGACCGCGTCCTGGCGTGGGTGGCCGAGCTCATTCGTTCGACCCTGCGCGCCTCGGACGTCCCGGCCCGGTACGGAGGCGACGAGTTCGCGGTGATCCTGCCGGACACGGACGGCGAGTCAGCCCGTTCCGCCGCGCAGCGCATCCTGGTTGCGTTTGGGGAGCGGCCGTATCAGGGCGAGGGACGTGGCCCCGTCCCCATCGGCGGCTCGATCGGAATCGCGTCCTTCCCGCGCGACGGCCGCACCGCGCAGGCGCTCATCGCAGCCGCGGATAGCGCCCTCTACCGGGTCAAGAACGCGGGTGGCCACGACGCGACGGCCGCGACTCGTGAAAGCCGACCCAGGACCCAACGCCGGCCTGGGAGTCAGCCCGGTACGGGAGTACCAGCCTCGGCCTGACCCGTTCGTACCGCTCCTGCGGCTGGACGGCAGGCGGGGCGGGCGGCATCCTTTGGCTGTGGTGGGTGAGGGAACCGCGCGAGCCGACGGCCGCGGTTCAGCCACCCTCAGGGTCCGCACGACGCGGCAGCAGCCGTCACCGCGTCGGCCTGCTTCGCCGGTCGACCGCCCGTCAGCGCCGGCGCGAGCACGAGCAACCGATCCGCAGGAGGTCACCATCCGGCGGACGTGGCGGTTCCTCGCGGCGTCCTTCTTCGTCCTGGGGCTCCTGACGGCACTCCGCCTGGCGGCCGGCCAGCCGCGCACGATCGACTTCGTGCTCGGTGGTCTCGTGCTCGTGACGGGCCTCGCGGCGGTTCTCCATCGCCGCGCGATCCGAGCCATGGAAACCGGGCGCCGCTCCGAGGCCGAGAGCTTCGCTCGCATCCTGCAAGGGTTGTCGCGATCGGTCTCGCCCGACGCCATCGTCGCCGCGATCGTCGAAGAGCTCGGGTCGGCGACGGGCGCGGACCATACCGTGGTCGTTCGCCTTCGACCGGATGCCCGGCGTGTCGAGGCGACGCTCGTCAGCCGGCGGCCTGGCATTCCGAGCTCCACGACGGAGCTTCCGATCACCGACCTCGAGGATCCCCTGGCCGAGGGCGCCCGACGCGTCGCTGAGATGAGCCGGCCGCCGATCGCCGTATCGATCGAGCCCGGCGGAGCCGACCGTCGACGGCCGCGTACGGAAGGCGAGCGCGCCACCGGGGAGCGGCGCGCGAACCACTCCTGGCGGTGGGATCTCGTCGCGAAGCTCGATCAGCCGGAAGGCCCCGTCCCGGGCGGCGACGGCGTGTCAACGGCCGAATCCGTCGTCGGTCCGGCCACCGTGCCAGGGCACTCGCCTGCTGCGCGGATCGCCGAACGCCTGGCAGCGCGGGTACGCACCGTCTTCGGGCTCAGCCACACACTCGCTGCCCCGCTGCAGACCGAAATGGGCATCGTCGGTGCCATCGTCCTGTCGCGCCGGCTCGACGAGCCGTGGCCCCGCTCCGTGGCGAGGATCCTGCACGGTGCCGCGATCGAGGCCTCCGCGGCCCTCGACCGTGCTTATTCCCATCGCGCTGCGGAGGCGCGCGCCTCGACCGACGCCCTGACCGGCCTGCCGAACCGGCGCTACTTCGACGAGTTCTGCGGGCTCATGGCGCGGCGGCGCCGGGCCGATGACGCCGTCGGGGTGCTGATGATCGATATCGACCACTTCAAGCGACTGAACGACGCGCGCGGCCACAGCACCGGCGACCAGGTGCTGAAGGCTGTTGCGGGCGCCATCGCGAGCACGATCCGCGAAGATGACGTTCCGGCGCGCTACGGGGGCGAGGAGTTCGCCGTCCTCCTGCGCAACCCCAGCCCCCTGGTCGCGTTCGAGGTCG
>DASXSA010000045.1:0-18367 GCA_036506235.1 Candidatus Limnocylindrales bacterium
CGACCTCATTGCGCAGCTCGACGCGCTCATCGCGGAATCCATGGTTCGCTCGATGGAGGGCGACCTCGAGGGCGCCGTTCCGCTCGCCCGGCAGTGCGTCCAGCAATCGGAGGACACCGGGGCGACCGCGTGCATGGTCGCGAGCTCGTGGATCCTCGGGGACGCGTTCTACCGCCAGGGCAAATACACCGAGGCGCGGGACGTGCTCAAGCGCGGATCGGACGTCTCGGCCGTGGTCGACCGAAAGGTCTGGCGGCCGACCCTACTCGCGTGGCTGGGCTCGACGATGGCAGCCCTCGGCGCGGCGGACGACGGCGATTGGGAGGAGGCACTGGAGACCGCGCGCTCGATCGGCAACCGGGTCGGCGAAGCCGGGATCCTGGCAAAGCGCGCCGAGGCATTCGTCACGCGCGGCGATATCGACGCGGCGCGACCGGACGCCGAGGCGGCGATCAGCATCACGGCGGAGCTCGGGCTGCGACCGCATCTCGCTCGCACGCAGCGGGCCTGGGGCGAGGCGCTCCGCGCCGCCGGACTCGCGACCGAGGCCGAGCCACACCTCCAGAAGGCAGCCACGCTGTTCGATGAGCTTGGCCTCGGCGCTGAGGCCAAGGCCGTCCGCGGCGAGCTGGCGATGGGCGAGACGAAGATCGCCTTCGACTGATCCTCACGTCAGACCGGGGGCAGGCTGCCAGGTTTGCATCCGATGTGCATCGTTGGCACGCAAGATGCAGAGGTGCTGAGCCCACGGAGGCTCCGCCGCCGTCGGTCAGCTGCTGGCACCTGTTGCCCACTTCAGGCAAGGCGTCCCAGCCTCCGGATCAAGCGTCCTGATTCGCCCTGCACCGCTGACGGCGCGCTCCGAGAGAGTCGGATGCACGCGACTGACTAACCCAGCGGACCCTTGGTGGGTTTCAAGGGTCCATTGTGCGATTTGGTGAAGCCATCAGGACCGGAAACCACAACGTCGTATAGCGAGCTCGATGTAAGCGCAAGATGTTGTGGTGTGTGGTACCGCATACCGGATTCGAACCGGTGATCTCCGCCTTGAGAGGGCGGTGTCCTGGGCCTCTAGACGAATGCGGCAAGCGTTTGGCTGACCAGCCTGCAAGGGGTCCCGCCGGGCCGGGATGATACCAGCGGCCGGAAAAGGCTGACAATCGAGGGGCGCCCTGTCGACTCCCGGCTGGCTCCTTTACCGAGGGCGCGATAGCCCATCCTGGTCGCCGCCCGGATTGATTCGGGGGTCTACCCTCGAAGCGCGGCAGTTGGCGCCTGCCGAACCCCAGGCGCAGGGAGCCTGCGGGGCACAGCCGGGGGAATGGAAGTGCGACGAACCGCCCTGGTCGCGTTCGCGGCCTTGCTCTGGGTCGGCGAGGCAGTCTTTCCGCCCGCCGCGGCCGCCACCTACATCGTCAATACGTACAACGGCTACTACACGACCGAGGCGCCGGAGAACTACACGTGTGTCTCGGCCAGCGCGTTGACGCACATCAACTACATCCTCGGCAAGACCACGGGCTACAGCCACAGCACGGCTCTCGCGTGGTATCGCGAGGTCCGGTCCGCGACCGCCGACTTCCACGACAAGTACGACTACACGGGAATCGAGAAGGGCCTCGATCCACGTGGCTGGGCCTGGCTCCTTTCGACCCACGCGCCCGTGACGCCCGCGTACGTGTTCCACGACTACTGGAGCTCATCCCAGCTCACGGTCAACCGCTGGATCACGCTTGGTGTCCGAACCACCCGCGAGCCGGTCGGCGTGCTGGTCGCCAACGGCCGCCACGGGGTTGACGTCGTCGGCTTCCAGAGCAACGTCGACCCGCTGAACCCGCCCTATTCGATCCTCGGGTTCTTCCTCATCGACCCGTGGTACCCGAACAGCCGAATCACGGTGAGCGGCGCCTACATCGGCGTCCGGCCCAACTACTACATCACCTCGAGCTCGTGGAACGCCTCCTGGTTCACGCCCTACCACGACCTCCCGTACAGGAAGGCCACCGGCCGCTACACGATCTGGGAGAACAAATACGTGGCCGTGCTCCGGGCCGCGGACGGCTCGCCCGAGCCGACGAAGACGTACGACACGATGCCCCCCAAGTACAGCGACACGTTCGCCATCCCCACGCAGACGCCTCCGTCGGCGGGCGGTACGGAAGCGCCCGCGACGTTCCCATACAGCGCCTACCGCCAGGCCGTCACCGAGGGGATCGCCGCGAACAACCTCGACACGTCGGCCGCCAACCTGGGCGTCGACCTCAACAACGTCACTGTTGGCCCAGCCGTGCAGGTCGAGAGCATGGCGCCCGGCTTTCCGTCCTATGAGCTCGTCGAGGTGATGAAGGGTCGGCGGGTCGTCGCCCTCGCCTATCTCACGAGGGTCGCCGGCGGCTTCGAGTTCGGCGGCCTCGCGCCGGTAACCTCGGAGTACAAGCGAGCCAATGCGTCTGCAGCCCGCCAGGCCTTCGGTCGGAAGGGCGTCCAGGTCGCGTCGCTGAAGCTCGCCTGGGGCTGGTCCGAGGACACGTTCTCGCCGTTCAGTCCCGTGTGGCGTGCGACCGATACGCGCGGTCGCCCGCAGTTCCTGACACTGGACGGGAACGTCAGGGATCGGCTTCTGCCGCCACAGGGCCGGGGCTGACGCTCGGGGGCGTCATCCGCGCCGTGCGCCCGCTAGAGCTTGTGGCTCTCGATGAAGGCGCGTACGGCGTCGGCGACCTGGGTGTGACTGTGCTCGCCGAGGACGAGCCCGTAGTGCGAGTGCGCCCCGAACGGCTCGTAGCGCGCGGACAGCCACTCGGCCAGCTGCTCGCTGCCTGACTCGGGCACGACGCGATCGAGGCCTGCGCCGACCACCAGCGTCGGGGTCGACCCGAGGGCCTCGCGGTCGACGGGGATGCCGCGCAGCATCTGGCGCCGCGCGTGGCCCGATTCGTGGGGCTTCTGGCCGAGGAGATGCTGGATCCGAAGGACGTCCGACAGCGTGAGGTCGCGCTGGTCACGCTGCAGCTTCTCGGGCAGCGTCGCCCAGCCCAGCAGCTCCTTGCCATACACGTCCGGGATCTCGCGTAGTTCATGCGGAAGGGCTGGGCCTCGAAGGCCCGCGGGGAGCTCCGAGCTCAGCAGCACCAGGGCCGCAACATGCCGCCGCTCGAGGGCCTTGAGCGCCAGCAGGCCGCCCATGCCGTGGCCGACGACGACGGCGTTCTCGCCGAAGCGGTCGATCGCGGCGAGGACGTCGTCCGTGTACGTCTCGAAGGAAAGGGTCGTGGGATCCGCCGTCTGCGACCAGTAGTGGTTGCGCAGGTTCAGGGCGTGGCCCTCCCAGCCGCGCCCCGCGAAGTAGCCGAGGAACCGCTCCCACAGCCAGGATCCGGCGAGCTCGCCGTGCAGGAACAGAAGCGGCTTGCGGCGCGATCGGCGTTCGGGCAGCCAGGACTCGATATACAGCCCGCGCTCCGCGAGCTCGATCTCGTCCTTGCGGATCGGCCGTGCGGGCGGGACCTGGGCAGGCATGGGAATGGTTCCCGGGGTTACGTTCGGCATTGCGACCTCCGCGCCGTGTAGCGGGCGCTCACCACTCGAGGGGATTGATGACGAGGCCGGTCAGGGCCTTCGGGTAGAAATAGGTCGACTTCTGCGGCATGACGTCGCCCTCGGTCGCGACCGCGAGCACATCCCGAACGGGCGTGGGCTCGAGGAGGAAGGCCGCGTCGGCGCCGTCGGCTCCGCTGTCCACCCAGTCGAGCGCCTCGCCGACCGACTTCGTGTAGCCGACGCGGTCGCCGGCTGCCAGGTCGGAGGCGGCGATGCGGGCGAGTTGCTCGAGTGCGACACCAAGCAGGCTCACGTCGAGGTGCCGAACAGCTTCGCCACCGGGGGGCAACCAGCGGCCGAACATCTCGCGGCGCGCTTCGAGGAACGCCCCTCCTTCACGAGTCCACAGCCCGAACCTCCCGCGACCACCGGGCCCCAGACCTTCCCCGCCGAACGCCGCCAGCAGCTCACCGCGTGGCGCGGATCTGACGTCGAACAGCGCAGCCGTGCCCTCGAGGAGGCGGGCACCGGCGGCGTCACCTTCGAGCGCACGGACGACCCGATGCGTCGGCAAGATCGTGAGTGGCTCGTGGGTCGCTTCGAGGAACAGCATCAGGATGTAATCGAAGGCCGGATCCTCCTCGCACGACCGGCTCATCCGCCGTTCCTCCCGGTAGCGGAGCGCCGTCTCGTACCGGTGGTGGCCGTCGGCGATCGTGACCGGACCCGCGCCCGCGAGGCGGACGAGCTCGGCCACGGTTCGGTCGGTCACGCCGTCGTCCGGGGAGGCTGCCGGAGGTTCCGGGAGGACCCACAACCGATGATGGACACCCTCGCCGTCGACGAGGTCGACGTCAGCCTTGCGCTTCGCGACACGCTCGAGGAGCTCGCTTGCTCGGCCGCTCTGGTCCCGGAACAGGCCGACGGCAGCGCTCGTGTTCGCGCCGGTAGCGCGCAGCAGCTTGTAACGGTCCTCCTTCGGGGCGGTCATCGTGCGCTCGTGGGGCAGCACCCCGGATCCCTCGCCGAACGACTCCAGTCGGAGGCGGCCGAAGAAGCCGCGTTGCGTTCGCTCGACGGCGGTGCCCGGAACGCGATAGGTCTGCTCGTAGACGTAGAGCGACGGTCGCGGGTCCTTGTGGAACGTGCCATCGGATCGCCACTGCGCGAATGCCCGCGCGGCTCGGCGGTACTGGTCGTCAGGTCCGTCGCCGGGCTCGAGCGGCGGGAAGTCCAGGCGCACCGCGTTGCGTGGATGCCGCGCGAGAAGGGCTCGCTGCTCGGGCGGGGAGATGACGTCGTAGGGCGGGCTGACGACGCGCGCGAGATCGCCGACAGCATCTGGCTCGTAGCGCAGGCCGCGGAACGGCCGGATCGTTGGCAAGGAGGTCCTCGAGTGCGCGGGGAATAGCCATCCTACCGACCGGACGGCGGAAACGCCTCCCTCGAAGTACGTCATTGGGGGCATTCCTCCGGCCTGCCCGTTTGTCAGAATCCTCGGCAGTACGGCGCGTCATGGCGGCCCCCGCGCCATCGTTGAAACCGGGGACACGAGGAGGCAGGAACGATGGCGGTCGACCGGAACGCGTTCAAGTCTCGACGCTCCGTCCTTGCCGCTGCGCTGGGCGGTCTCGGTGCGCTGCTGGCCGGCGCGCTGGGGCGGGCGGACGAGGCGGAGGCCGCACAGGGCGGCAACGCGCTGATCGGAGTCGCCAATACCGGGACGGCCGAGACCAGTTTCGAGAACACGGATGGGGGCGAGGTCTCGCTCAAGGGCATCCAGGCCAGCGGGATCGGCGTGAAAGGGCAGAGCACGGATTCGACGCCAAGCACGTTCGTCGGCACCTCGCATCGCAACGGCGTCTTCGCGACGGTCGGCAGCGAGAGCGGGGTCTTCGCGAACACCGACGAGGCCGCCGTCTACGGCTTCGCGGACCTATCGGACAGCTCGGTGGGTGTCGTTGGGCACACGAACCAGGGCTGGGGCGTGATCGGAATCGGCGCTGCAGGAGTGGCAGGCTTTGGAGCCTGGGGAGTCTTCGGCTCGGCGGACACCGATCAGATCGGTGTGTACGGCAACACGGGGGCGTCGCCGGCGCCTGCCGTGGCCGGGGGGATCGGCGTGCTCGCGCGCGCGGAATCCTCCTCGCAACTTGCTCTGAGGGTCATGGGCAAGGCCCAGTTCAGCCAGAGCGGGCGGGTAACGATCCTCGCCGGGCACTCCAGCCGCGCCGTGAGCAAGCCCGGGGTCACCACCGCCAGTTGGATCATCGCCACGCCGCAAACGAACCGTTCGGGCGTGTTCGTCCAAGCGGCAGTTCCCGGGAACGGGGCGTTCACGGTCTATCTGAACAAGGCGGTCAGTGGCAACACGGTGGTCGGCTACCTGGTCATCAACTGAGGGGATCCCGATGAAACCTCCGAACGTGCCACGGATCGCCGTGGTTGCCCCGCCTCCTGGACAAGCTCCCGGCGCACGGCCGCAAGCGGTCGTGAAGGCGCGCCTGGCGTCGGTCCGGACAGCAGGCGGTGATCGGCCCGGTCGCCCGTCCGTGCGCGGGATCGCGCGCCTGGGAAGATTGTTCACCAAGGGTCGTTGAGGGACGAGCGCGCCCTCGGAGCGATGGCTTTGAGAATCCGTGAGGCGGCCATACGTCCTGGCTGTCAGAATCGCACGACGCCGCAGGACCGGGAATCCCGGGAGCGGCGTTTCTGTTGAGGGGTGGGAGGGAAGCGTGTCACTGCTGCCAATAGAGCACGGCCAGCGAGTTAGTCCGGCGACGGCCGTCAGGCTCGTTGCCGTCGTCGTTTCGGCCGCCATGCTCTGGCTGCTGAGTGGAGCCGCAGGCGCTTCGGCTGCAGGCGTCACTCCGCGAAATGCCGTCCAGTGGCAACACAAGGCCGGTGGAGTTGCAGTGAAGCGTGGCCACACAACCTTCGATCGGGCTGCGGCGGCGACTCCTCGTCACTCGCACCCTCGTCCCGTCCGCAAGCGTTTGGCTGCTGGGCACACGACGCCGCCTGGCACTTCCGGACCGCGTCCCGCGTTGAGGCCAGCCGGCAGCGCGATAACCGGGATCCCCGCCCAGGTGCCCACGACGTTCGCAGGAATCCAGGCAGCCGAGGCGGGCGGCTTCGAGCCACCAGATTCGTGGACGGCCGCCAACTCGGCCTACGTTGTGCACTCGGTCAATAGCCTCGTCCGGGTCTACACGAGGACGGGGCAGGTCGTGCAATCGGCGCCCATCGAGGCGCTGTTCGCATTGCCCGCGAGCCAGAACGCCACCGATCCGCGCTTCATCTGGGACGCCATTCACTCCCGCTGGCTCGGCGTCATCGCGAGCTACAACTTCAACGACACGGACGACTTTCTGAACCTCGCGGTGTCCGAATCCTCGGATCCGCTGGGCGCCTGGAACGTCTTCGCGTTTTCGTTCGGCGACACGTTCCCCGACTATCCCGGGATCGCCTCCAGCTCGGCCTCCGTGGTGCTGACCGACACGGACTACGGGGCCAGCCTCACCACGCTCGACGGAGCGACCCTGACCATCGTCGACTGGAATGCACTGCTCGCACCGACAACGGTCCCCTATGTCCAGCTCGTCTCGTCGGCAGCCTTCAATCCGCGACCCGCGCAGGTGCTCTCGACATCGCCGCACGTCCACCTGATCTGGGAAGACATTGCTACCCGCAACATCCTGTACGGCCAGATCCAGGGCCACATCGTCGCGGCGACGACGGTCGACGACATCACCTCCAGCACAACGCTTAAAGC
The DNA here is from genome assembly GCA_036506235.1 of Candidatus Limnocylindrales bacterium. Lineage (GTDB taxonomy): Bacteria > Chloroflexota > Limnocylindria > Limnocylindrales > CSP1-4 > CF-16. Next base: position 7,316 of record DASXSA010000045.1, read on the forward strand.
CTTCACGGAGCCGATCTCGCCCCGGCAGCCTGGCGGAACGATCGCCGACGGCGCCATCGACGGGCGGGCAACGGATGCCGTCTGGCGCAACGGCCACCTCTGGTTCGTGTCGACACGGCCATGGGTCAACGGCTCGGCCAAGACGTTCGACGGCGTCCGCATCACCGAGCTCCTGACCACGGCCACGACGCCAACGGTCAGCCAGGATCTCCTCCTGAACGAGGATGGGGCCGACGATTTCATGGGCGGCATCGGCCTGTCGGGCAATGGCACGCTGTTCGTGGTCTATTCGCGATCATCGACGACCGACTACGTCTCCACTCAGGTTCGGACCAGCGCTGACTCGTTCACCGACGAAGTCGAGCTCGGACAAAGCACCGTCGCGTACAACGGCGCACACGGACGGTGGGGCGACTACGTCGGCGTGGCCGCCGACCCGTTGGGTGCCGGCTCGGTATGGCTCGCGCATGAGCTCGTCGCCAGCTCGGGAGCCTGGAAGACCGAGATCACCCGGGTGGTAATCGATACGGATGACCCTGGACAGCCCGGCGCCGTGGCGCAGGCCTTCGAGGTTCCCGCGACGCTCACTGCAAGCATCCCGACGCGGATCTCCTGGGGCGCTGCGACCGACCCGTCGACGAACATCGACCATTACGTTGTCCTCATGAATGTCGATAACGCCGGTTTCAGCACCGTCGCTTCCACCACCACGGGAACAAGCCTGGTCCGGTCGCTCCGTCTCGGGCACCAGTACCAGTTCAGGGTTTCCGCCATCGATGCCGTGGGCAACGGCGGCCCGACGCGGGACGGCTTCACGTTCGTGCCGGCCCTCTACCAGCAGACCTCGTCCCTCTCCACCGCGAAGGTGACGTACACGGGCACGTGGGGCAACTCGTCGAGCGCGTCGTTCAGCGGTGGAACGGCGAAGTACGCCACGGCGGCCGGCGCGAGCGCGACGTTTACGGCGACGTCCGTCCGGGCGCTCGGCTTCGTCACCACCAAGGCGACAACGCGCGGCTCGTTCAAGGTCTACGTCGATGGCGTGCTCAAGGCGACGGTCAGCGCCTTCAGCGCGACGACGAAGTTCCGCCAGGACGTCTACCAGTTCTCGTGGTCAACGGCTGGCGCGCACAAGATCAAGATCGTCGTGTCGGGGACCTCCGGGCACCCGCGGGTCGACGTCGACGCGTTCCTGACGATCAGGTAGCGCTGGAGGATCCTCGCGAGGGATCCGGAAGGGCCGCCTCCGAGTTGCGGCTATCCTTCCGGACGTGGCTCAGCCGCCCCCGATCTTCGGCCGCGACGGACCGGACGTCGCCTGGCGGCCGGACCCCGATCTCCTCGAGAGCCGCCTTGCGCGATTCCTGAAGGGGTCAGGCGAAGCCGACCTCGAGGCCCTGCAGCGGCACGCGGTCGACGATGTCGGCTGGTTCTGGGGGATGGCCGCGGACGACCTCGAGCTCGCCTGGCAGCGCCGGCCGCGAGAGGTCGTCGACCTGTCCAACGGCCCTGAATGGTCGAAGTGGTGGATCGGCGGCGCGTTTAACTACGCGGAGGCTGCGCTCGAACCCCGGGCCGAGCGCGATGCCACCGGGCTTGCCCTCATCTGGGAAGCCGAGGACGGCGAGACCCGCCGCCTGACGAACGTCGAGCTTCGGTCCGCCGTCGACGCGGCCGCCTCGATGCTGGCGGCGGAGGGCGTGCGAGAGGGCGACCGGGTCGGGATCTTCCTGCCCATGCTCGTCGAGACCGTGGTCGCCGTTCTCGCGCTCGGGAAGCTCCGCGCGATCTATACGCCGATCTTCTCGGGCTACGGCGCACCGGCCGTTGCGACCCGCCTCTCCGACTGCGAGGCGACCGTCCTCATCACGGCCGACGGGTTTCTGCGCCGCGGCAACGTGGTACGCCTCAAGGAAACTGCCGACGCGGCGGTCGAGGCCGCGCCGAGTGTTCGCAGGGTCGTCGTCGTGCGCCGACTGGGCGATCGGGTCGAGGTGCCCTGGACATCTGGCCGCGATCGCTGGTGGGACCCGCCAACGACCACTCCCCCGCCCACGCCTTCGACGCCGCCCGAAACCGACCCCGAGACGCCCTACATGCTGATCTACACGTCCGGGACCACGGGCCGACCGAAGGGCGCCGTCCACGTCCACGGCGGCTTTCCGGTGAAGGGCGCCCAGGACCTCGCCCACTGCTTCGACCTGCGCCGCGGCGACGTCCTGTTCTGGTTCACCGACCTGGGTTGGATGATGGGGCCGTGGGCGATCTCCGGGGCGCTGCTGCTGGGCGCGTCGCTCGTGCTTTACGAAGGAACGCCCGACTATCCGGGCCCTGATCGTCTGTGGGCACTCGTCGAACGCCACCGCGTGACGCATCTAGGCCTCTCGCCGACCGTCATCAGGGCGCTGATGGCCCACGGCTCCGAGCCGGTGCGCGCCCACGACCTGTCCTCGCTGCGCGTGCTGGGTTCGACCGGCGAGCCGTGGAACCCGGAACCCTGGTGGTGGTTCTTCCGCGAGGTCGGTGGCGGCCGGTGCCCGATCGTGAACTACAGCGGCGGAACGGAGGTCAGCGGCGGGATCGTCGCCGGCAACCCGCTCACGCCCGTCAAGCCGTGCTCATTCGGTGGGCCCGCGATCGGGACGGCCGCAGACGTGGTCGACGCCGATGGCCGGACGGTGCGCGGGACGGTCGGGGAGCTCGTGATCCGGCAGCCGCTGCCCGGCATGACGCGGGGCTTCTGGGGGGACCCGGAGCGGTACCTGGATACGTACTGGCGGCGCTTTCCGGGCACATGGGTGCACGGCGACTGGGCGCTGATCGACGACGACGGCTACTGGTACATCCAGGGCCGGTCCGACGACACCCTCAAGGTGGCCGGCAAGCGAGTCGGGCCGGCGGAGGTCGAGTCGGCGGCGACCGCTCACAAGTCGGTCCTCGAAGCGGCGGCCATCGGCACGCCGCACGAGCTGAAGGGTGAGGTGATCGTCGTCTTCTGCGTGCTCCGGCGGGGAGAGATCGACGATCCGGCGCTCCGGGCGGCAATTTCCCAGACCGTGGTGGAGCACCTTGGCAAGGCGCTCAAGCCGGAGGCCATCGAGGTCGTGACGGAGCTCCCGAAAACGCGCTCCGGGAAGATCATGCGGCGAGTCGCCCGCGCCGCCTACCTCGGGCTCGACCCGGGCGATCTGTCGGCCCTCGACAACCCCACTGCCGTGGAAGGGATCCGGGCGATCGGTCCGCGTGCGCTGACCACTTCGTGACGCCGCGCGCGCGGCGCGCTGCCCGTGTCTGCACGCTCATCGCTGCCCTGTTCGTGGCAGCAAGTTGCGCGACTCCCACTGGAACGCCCACCCCGACCCCGGGCGACATCGAGGCCATCGCCGCGGGGCTGGCCCGTCAAGGCATCGGGATCAGCAACCTGGTTGCGGGCGACAGCGGTTGTGCCGACCCCTCACTGACAGGCACCGCCCTGAGCTTCCAGGCCTCGGGCGTCGACCAGACAACCCCGGTCACGATCCACCTGTACAGCTTCCGGAGCCGGGCCGTGTTCGAGAGTCGACGCGACTCCGTCGACGCATGCGCGCGTTCATACGTCCACGACCCATCAACCTATGAGAACGTCGCGGTATCGCCGTACATCGCCGCCGGACAGGGCCCGTGGGCGCCCGAGTTCAAGGCGCGCTTCGAACAGGGCCTCACCCGGGCCGCAGGGAGTGGTGGCTGATTCGATGGCGTCCGGGGCGGTCTGGCGGAGAAAGCTCAGCATCCGCGCCTGACCGCGGTTTTTGCACCTGACGGCACCCATCCCGACTCGACCCGGGCGGACCGCACGGGACCTTGGTCATACCTCTGGGACCGGACGGCTCCACCTTCCCATGGGCTGACGGGACGACCGAGCCAGAGAGCCTCGCGATGCCCTTGGCAAGGCTGGCGGCATGGCTCTCCTGCATTCGCCGGCCCGGCGGCTCGCCGTCCGGTCGGCCGCCCGGACCCCGTCGTCCAGGCGTCTCCCGTCGGTCGTCCTCCTCGCCCTGCTGGTCGTCGCGGCGATCGGGGCGGGGCCGGTCATCGCCCTGTCGACGACGACCTCGACCACCCACGTCACGACTGCCGGACCGGCAGTCCAAGGGTCCACCGATGTGGCCGGCGCGCCGCGCTCAGCGGCTGCTCAGGCGGCCCTGCTGGCGGGCAACAGCTCAGAGCTGCTAGAGGCAGGCTCCGTCCCCCGCGACCTCACGTCACCGGCGTCGCTGGTCGAGCCCGCGGTCGCGAAGGCGAACCAGGAACGCGCCCAGCGTGCCGCGCATGCCGCCGCGAAGCGGGCGGCCACGCACCACGCGAGCACGACGCGAACGGTCAGCCGCTCGACCAGCACCGCCTACCACTACTCCGGCACCAACCACGTGTGGATCCCCTCGCTCGGAATCAGCCGGGCCGTCTACTGGTTCCCCTGCAGCCGCACGACCGATCCCGGCATGGTCGTCTATCGGTGGGGCTGCGCGGGCACCAACAACGTCTACCTGATGGCCCACGCAAGCGGCCCCTTCTACGCGCTGAACCAGGCCTACTACAACGGCCGGTTGCGGGTGGGGCTCAAGGTTGTCTATGCCGACGGTTCAGGCCGGGTGCATACCTACTCGGTGATCTGGTGGCGGGTCGTCCGCCCCACGACGGCGGCTTCGTGGGCATGGGCGTCGCTCTCGCGACCGAGCATGACGCTCCAGACGTGCCTTGGCGCCAACAGCGAATACCGCCTGATGGTCCGCCTGGTCCAGGTCAGCTAGACCGCCAGCTTCTCCTTCGACAAACCCAGGGCCCGGGTCGCAGGCTCGACATTCGAGCGTGCGATCCCGAGCGAAACGAGGACGCGCTCGCCGCGGTCGGCGATGATCAGGATGGACTCGAGGTTCACGCCTGCGTCCGCGATCCGGCGCGCGACGTCGGCGAGGGCGCCGGGCTGATCCTCGATTTCGACCTCGACCGAGTCGACCTCGACCGCCGTGTAGCCGGCCGACCGGAGGGCCCGCTCCAGCCCGTCTTCCTGGTCGTCGTTGACCATCAGGGCGACGCCACCTGAGCCACCGATCTCGGCGCCCCCGATCGCCCGGATGTTGATGCCGTGCGCCGCGATCGAATCGGCCAGCGACGCCAGGGCGCCCGGCCCGGTGGTCCGGAAGTCGCTGTCCCGGCCGACGCCTGTCAGCGCGACCAGGAACTGCTTGCGCATCACGTCCCTCCCGTCACGACACCCTCAGTCCGAGGATCCGGCGGGCGATCACCAGCCGCTGGATCTGGCTGGTGCCTTCCCCGATTTCGGTCAGTTTAGCGTCCCGCAGGTAGCGCTCGACCTTGTATTCCTCGACGTAGCCGTACCCGCCGTGGACCTGGATGGCCGCGTTCGTCACGCGTGAGCTGACCTCCGAAGCGAACAGTTTGGCCTGCGCCGCGGCGAGCGAGTAGTCGCGTCCCTGGTCCTTCAGCCATGCGGCGCGGTAGACCATCGAGCGGGCGGCTTCGACCTCGGTCGCCATGTCCGCGATCATGAACGCGACGCCCTCGAACGTGCCGATCGGGCGCCCGAACTGCTGGCGCGTCTGCGCGTACGGGACCGCTGCATCAAGGGCGGCCTGGGCCAGGCCGACGGCCAGTGCACCGATGCTCACCCGTCCGCCGTCGAGGATCTTGAGGAACGTCCGAAAGCCGCTGCCGCGCTCGCCGAGAAGGTTCGCGGCGGGAACCTTCGCCTTCTCAAAGATGAGCTCTCCGGTCGCCGATGCATGGAGGCCGAGCTTCTCCTCCAGTCGACCAACCGAGAAGCCCGGCGTATCGGCGGGCACGATGAAGGCCGAGATCTCCGGCTCGCCGTCCTCGTTCTGGCCCGTGCGCGCGGTCACGATGTACGTCCCCGCCTGGCCTGCGTTCGTGATGAAGCGCTTGCCGCCGTCGATCACCCAGCAGCCGCCGTCCGGCCCGTCCTCGAAGCGGGCGGTTGTCCGCGTCCCGCCCGCGTCGGACCCGGCGCCTGGCTCCGTCAACCCGTAGCCGCCGAGGACGTTGCCGGACGCCATCGGGACGAGGAAGCGCTCCTTCTGCTCGGGCGTTCCGACCAGGTGCAGCGGTCCGCAGCCGAGGCTCGTATGAGCGGCCAGGATCAGCCCGAGGGAGCCCCAGACCCGACCGACCTCTTCGACGGCGATGGCGTAGGCGAGGGTGTCGAGGCCGGCTCCGCCTTCGTCCTCCGGGATCGGGATGCCAAGCCAGCCCAGCTCCCCCATCCGCTGGACGATCTCGGTTGGAAAGCGCCTCTCACGTTCGTGCTCGTCCACGACCGGTGCAACCTCGCGGGCCATGAACTCGCGCACTGTGTCCCTCAGGAGGACGTGCTCGGGGGACAGGTCGAGGTCCATCGAAGGGGAGCGTAACACCCGTTGGCGGGACGGCCGGCGCACTCGGTTCACGCGGCGAAGGCGCCGGACGAGGTGCCCGGCAGCCGTGTCGGCACGGTGCTAGCCTTCGGGGATGCTGGGTCGCGATGCCGGTCCCATGCCGAGCCCCGCACCGCCGCTCGAAGACGTTTCGGCGACCCGCCACGCCAACGCCCCGCAGCTCCGCCAGGAGATCGTCGTCAGCCTGCGGCGCGACGGCCCCGCGTCACCCGACCAGCTGGCACGCCGCGTCAACGCGAGCCGGACGGGCGTCCTGCAGCAGCTCAAGGCCCTCCAGTCGGGTGGCCTGGTCAGCCGGCAGACGGTCCGGCACGGGGTGGGCCGGCCGCGCCACGTGTACGACGTGACCGACCGGGCGCAGGACCTCTTCCCCGCGAACTACGACGGCCTGGCGAACGGGCTCCTGGCGGCGATCGAGGAGGTTGGCGGGACCGGCCTGGTCGACGAGATCTTCGAAGCGCGGCGACACCAGTTGGCGGACTCGATCCGTGAGCGAATGGCGGAGCGCGTACCCGTAGGTGCCACATTGCTCGAGCGCGTGCGCGAGCTGGCTACCATCCAGGACGAGCAGGGCTACCTGTGCGGGAGCGTGTTCAGCGTTGAGGACGGCGCCATCCGCCTGTCGGAGCACAACTGCGCGATCTACCACATCGCCTCGGAGCGGCCGGCCGCCTGTTCTGCCGAGCTCGCGCTGTTCCGGGAGGTGCTGGGCGCCGACGTTGTCCGCGAAACCCACATCGCGTCCGGCGACCGGAGCTGCACCTACCGCATCAGCGAACTGGCAGCCTCCACGAGCAGCGAGTAGTCGCTCACCAGACGCAGGCGAAGCCCTTGCGGGCCGTGTCTCTGAGGTTCTAGGCCTCCTCGCGCTCGACGACCTCGCGGCGGGCGGGTTCCATCAGCGCTGCCGGGACGTCGCTGACGTTCGGGACGAACGACGCCGCGAGGGAGGTCGCGGCGGCCTGCTGCTGGTCCTGGAGCGACAGGATCCCGAGACGGCCCAGCGTGGCGAGCTCGTCCCGGATGTACGTCTTGAGCATCTCCGGCCCGTCGGTGTTGATCGTGAAGCGGACCTCATTTCGGCGGAACGTGTCGAAGATCCAGCGGAACTCGTCCCAGCCCGAGACCACGGCGGTATTGAGGTTCGACGTCGGGCAGATCTCGAGCACGATGCCTCGCTCACGGAGCATTGCCATTGCGCGCGGGTCGTACGCGGCCTTCACGCCGTGGCCGATGCGATCGGGCTCGAGCAGCTCGATCGCGCGGCATACCTCCTCGACCGGTCCCGCTTCCCCCGTGTGGACCGTCAGGCCCAGGCCGAACTGGCGCGCCCGCCGATAGAGCCGCTTGTAGTCCGCCAGCCGGAAGGTCGCCGACTCCGGTCCGGCGATGTCGACCCCGATCACGCCGCGATCCCGCCAGGCGATCGCCTTCTCGACGAGAATCTCATTGAGCTCGTACGGGAACGCCCGGTCGAGGCAGAAGATCAGGCCGGGCTTCACCGGGTACTCGAGTGTCGCCTTGTCCATTCCTCGCAGGGCGGCGGCGATGATGTGGTCGAGGTCCTGCTCGCCGCCCCGGTTGCGCTTCATCGGGTTGAAGCGCAGCTCCATCGTCGTGACGTTGTTCTTGCGGTAGGCGCCGCCGACAACCTCGTACACGGCCCGCTCGACGGCCAGCGGTGACGACTGGATCAGCTCTGTCCAGTGGAAGAGCTGCAGGTAGCCGTCAAAGCTCCGCGCGCGCCGGGACGACACCGTGATCATGTCCCGGAACTCCCAGTAGTCCTTGGTCGGGAGCCGGATGCCCTGCGCATGCGCGATCCCCCACATGATCGCGGGCGTCACCGCGCCTCCCAGGTGGCAGTGGAGCTCGGCGAGGGCCACCTTCCGGGAGAGCTGACGGACCATATCGCGAGGATATCCGAGGTCGCCGGGGCCTGGGGGTGCGACGGGGGGCGATGAAGGCCGGGCGCGCTTGACCGGTTGGTTCCGCTCAGACGCGGCGACCGTTCGACCGTCCGCCATCTGGCCCGCCCTCTTCGGCTACTCCCGCCGGTCCGGCGGCCAGGTTCCCATGACGTGGCGAAGGACCCCGAATTCGCCGACGTGGTAGGAGTTGTGGTCGCCCACGATCCTGACCTCGCGCAGGATCGTGTGCCCTGGTGTCCCGGGGATGACCGCGAACAGGTCGGTGGATGGGTCGCCGACGAGCGCCTGCAGCGTCTCGTTGTCCGCCCGGAAGCGGCCGATTGCTTCGGCGAACTGCTCGGGCGTGGCGGGCTGCTCCCGATCCGGCCAGTAGGCCGCCGGCCAGTGTGGCTCGACGTAATCGCGATTCTGGATGTAGTCGACGATGTCCCACTGCGTCAGGCGGATGTGCTCGAGCAGCTGCCAGGGCGAGAAGGGGAAGTTCGGCCCGCGGCGGTTGATCGCATCGGCAGGGAAGTCTCCGACGGCCTCGTCGAACGGCATCCGTGCGCCTTCGCCCCGAAGAAGGATGAGCAGCTGGTCGCGGAGCGCGCGATCCGCGCGATCCTCGCCGTCAGCTGGCAGCGGGCACCACCCGCCCAGCGGCGTCGACGGTTGCTCGCCGCATCGCCCGCAGCTCGGCGCCCGGTACCTGGTCGCGCGCGTGGTAGCTCGATCGAACGAGAGGCCCCGACTCGACGTGTCGGAACCCGAGCGCCAGGGCTTCGGCCTTCATCTCCGCGAATTCGTCCGGGTGGTAGTAGCGGATCAGGGGCAGGTGCTTCTCGGACGGTCGCAGGTATTGGCCGACCGTCAGGATGTCGCAGTCGACCGCGCGCAGGTCTTCGAACGTCCTGCGCAGCTCGTCGCGCGTCTCGCCGAGACCGACCATCAGGGACGACTTCGTGTGGGCGACGTAGCCGATCTCGCCTGCCATTCGCCTGGCGTTCCGGAGGACGCCCAGGCTCCGGTCATAACGGGCCCGCTTCCGCACGGGCTTCTGGAGCCGCTCCACGGTCTCGACATTGTGGTTGAGGATGTCGGGCCGGGCATCCATCACCTGCCTCAGCGGCGGCTCGGCGCCGTTGAAGTCCGGGATGAGGACCTCGACACCCATGCCCGGGCTCGTCTCCCTCAGTCGCCTGATCGTGTCGGCGAAAACGTGCGCGCCGCCATCGGGCAGGTCATCGCGGGCCACAGAAGTAACCACGACGTGCTCGAGGCCGAGCCGAGCGACCGCCTCGGCCACGCGCCTGGGCTCGTCCTCGTCAAACCAGGTGGGTCGGCCCGTCTTGACCGCGCAGAAGCCGCATGCCCGCGTGCAGGTGTCGCCGAGGATCATGATCGTCGCCGTGCGCTGGTCCCAGCACTCCCCGATGTTCGGGCAATGGGCCTCTTCGCACACCGTGTTCAGGTTGAGGCCGCGCAGCAGGCGCTTCAGATCCTGGTAGTTGTCGCCGGCCGGAATCCGGGCCTTGATCCAGTCGGGGTGGCGCCGCAGGGGAACGGTGCCGTCGGCCGCACGCGCCGCGTAGCTGCCCCCGCCCATCGCGATCGTGATCGGCTCGTGGAGCCCGTGGTCGTGCGCGGCGTGCTCCTGGCCGCCCGGCGGGTTGAACATCGGAAGCTCGCGGCCCATGACCCGAGTGTAGTCCCGCTCAGCCCGCAGCGGCGCCTGACGCCCGGGTGGGAGCGAGGAGCCAATCCCGAAGCCCGGCCTCGAGCTCCCGCGGATGAAAGCCGAGCTCGCGCTCTGCCTTCGCGCTCGAGGCCCAGTAGGTCACGCCCGCGGCCGCAGACACGACCTCGCCCATGTTCTCGGGGAGCCCCGAACGTCCGCCAAACCGCGGCCCGATGGGGGCGAGCGTGCGAAGGACGGGCGTTGGAATCCTGACCGGCGTCAGGCGCCGGCCTCCGAGATAGGCCGCCAGCGCGAGTGCTTGCCTGAGCCGTTGCGGCCGGCCGGCGAGGATATACGACTCCCCGAGGCGTCCCCCATCGAGGACCCGGAGAATGCCGGCGGCTTCGTCGTCGACGTGCACGAGTGTCGTCCCGACGTCGTCCAATGCCCGATAGCGGAGGGTCCCGTCGAACGCCTGCCGCAGCTGTGAGCCGATGGCCGAGTGATCGCCCGGCCCGAAGACGGTCCCGGGCATGGCGATCACGACCGGTGCACCGGCCTCCGCGCGGGCGATCGCGAGCTCATGGGCTCGGAATTTCGTCTCGTCGTAGTACGACACGAACGGCTGGCGGACCAGGTCTCGGTCATGCGCTTCGTCGAGGACCAGCCCGCCGGTGTTTCCCAGCACGTTGCCGGTCGAGACGTACACGATCCGCGGTATCCCGCCGGCGATCGCGACGTCCAGGACTCGCTGGGTCGTGGTGACGTTGGCCTCCCACATGGCCGGTCGCTCGGCCGTCGTGATACCGATCCGATAGCTGCCGGCGAGATGGACGACGGCATCGTGTCCGGCGATGACCCGCTCCAGGGTCGCGACGTCACCCAGGTCCGAGGCCACCAGCGCGGCGCCAAGATCCACCACGCCTGATGCGCGCCTCGGGTCACGAACGGCGGCGGTCACCGTGTCCCCCCGAGCGAGCAGGTCGCGAACGACCGCTCGCCCGATGAAGCC
>DASXSA010000046.1:0-13421 GCA_036506235.1 Candidatus Limnocylindrales bacterium
ACTCCCAAGGCCATCGGCGCAGCTGGAGCCCTGATCGCGCCCGGCTCCGCGAGCACGGATCGGGCCCGCAGGCGCTGCCGCACGGTCGATTCCCGGCCGTGCCACGGACCTTGTAATCCGTCTATGCATGACTGATCCATAGCGGAGGTTTCGGCGATGTTGGCAGTCTCCGGGCGCATATCTGGACCGCCAGAACTGGGCCGCGACCGCCGGAACTGGCCGCGACCGCCGGAACTGGCCGCGACCGTCGGAACCGGCCGTGCCGAAAGCCGCGGAAGGGTCTTGACGGCAGGGTCGCCGGTGTGCTTGGCTGACGCGCGTCAGTAACGCGCGTCAGCGTCGTTCTCCGAGCAGCTCCGGTCAAGGCCCGAAAATCCCCGGAGGCCCCCGGGCATCGGAGATTCCTCGGCGGCGAACCCGCCTGGAGGCTGCCCATGGCTCGTGGCCGCGCGACCAGCGCCGACGTCGCGAAGCTCGCGGGCGTCTCGCGTACGACAGTGTCGGTCGTCCTGACCGACCGCCAGGACATCCACATCAGCCCCGCCACGCGACGCCGGGTATTCGACGCCGCTGAGCGACTCGACTATCACGCCCATGCACCGGCCCGACAGCTCGCGGCGGGCACCAGTCTCACCATCGGGCTGGTGCTCCGCCAATCCTCCGAGCAGGTCGCCGGCGATGCCCTCCTCGGCGAGACCCTGCGTGGCGTGACGGCAGCCGCTCGCGCGGGAGGGTATCGCGTTCTGGTCGAGGCGCTTCCGCCAGGCACCGGCGGTTACGAAGAGATCGTGCGGTCGCGGCAGACCGACGGGATCATCGTGTCCGGCCCGCGAGCAGACGACGTGGCCCTGAGCAACCTCGCGCGCGACGACTTTCCCGTGATCCTGCAGGGCTGGCTGCCCCGGCTCAACCTCCCCAGCGTCGACGTCGACAACCGGGCTGGCGCCAGGGCCGCCGTCGAGCTGCTCGTGCGGCAGGGTCACCGAAGCATCGGTTGCATCACAAATGCTCCCCTGGCCTACACTGCGGCCCTTGAACGGCTATCCGGGTACCGCGAGGCGCTGGAGGCGTCGAGCATCCCCTTCGATCCTGATCGGGTTGTCGAAGCCGAGTTCGACGCGGCCAGCGGCTATCGCGCAATGAGAACGCTCCTGGACAGATCGCCGGGCTGCACGGCGGTGTTCGTTGCCAGCGACGTTGTGGCGTTCGGTGCGATGGGTGCCTTGCGCGACGGAAGCCGACGAGTACCAGAGGACGTATCCGTCGTCGCCTTCGACGACATCCCGCTGGCGGCGTATTTCGACCCGCCGCTCACGACGGTCCGTATCCCCGCCTTCGAGCTCGGCCAGGCCGCCGGTCAGGCGCTCCTGGACCGCGTCGTCGGCCGGCCGGTCGCAGCGCGGACGCTGCTACCGACCGAGCTCGTCGTCCGCGCGTCGGCGGCGCCTCCGCCCGTACCTGCCCGGGCCGTGGGTTCTCCCACCGGCCGCTGAACGGAGGGTCGCACCCGAGAAACAGACGACTCGAATGCGAAACGGAGGCGATCCCCCGTCGGGATCGAATCGGAGGAGAAACATGGATCGCATGGGATTCAGGCACAAGGCACTGGTCCTGCCCGCCGCAATGGCGCTGCTGTTCGCGGCGTGTAGCAGCAACCAATCGCCCGGGGCCAGCGGAGGAGGTGGCCTCTCCGGCCAGACCGTGAAGATCATCGCTACCTGGACGGGCGATGAGCAGAAGGCCTTCCTCCAAATGGTCGCACCCTGGGAGAAGCAGACCGGCGCCAAGGTCAGCTACACCGGTACCCGCGACATCAACACGATCCTCGCGACCGGTGTCGCGACGGGCGTGCTGCCGGATCTCGCCGGTCTGCCGGGCCCGGGCCAGATGAACGAGTACGCGAAGGCAGGCGCGCTCAAGACGCTCGATAACGTCATCGACCTCCCGACGTACAAGAGCGAGACAGCCAAGGTCCTGGTCGACCTCGGCACGACCACCGACGGCAAGATCGGCGGCGTGTTCATCAAGAGCGCGATCAAAGGCCTGATCTGGTTCAGCCCCACTCTGCACGACTACTCGTCGAGCCCGCCCAAGACGTGGGACGAGCTGAAGAGCCAGGCGACCGCGAACAAGGGCAGCGCCCAGGCCATCTGGTGCCTCGGCGTCGAGTCCGGCGCCGCATCGGGATGGCCGGGGACGGACTGGATCGAGGACTTCGTCCTTCGCCAGTCAGGACCCCAGGCCTACAACGACTGGACGGCCGGCAAGATCAAGTTCAGCGACCCGAAGATCAAGCAGGCCTGGCAGGCATTCGGCGACGTGGCTGCCAACTCCTTCGGCGGCTCCAGCACGATCAACGCGACCGCCTTCCAGACCGCGGGTGACCCGCTGTTCAAGAGCCCGCCCGGCTGCGAGTTCCTGCACCAGGCGAGCTTCATCACCGGTCTCGGGGCGTTCAAGGCCAAGAAGTCCGGCACCGATTACAACTTCTTCCCGTTCCCGGACATCGACCCGCAGTACGCCGGAGCCGTCGAGGGCGCCGGTGACCTGTTCGGCATGTTCCACGACACTGAAGCCGCCAAGTCCCTGATGAAGTATCTGGTCACGGCCCCGGCCCAGGATGTGTGGGTCAAGATCGGCGGCGCGCTGTCCGCCAACAAGAACGCCACGTCCTATCCGGACGACATCAGCAAGCGCTCCGCGGCGCTTCTGCAGAACGCGAAGATCTTCGCCTTCGATGCGTCCGACCTGATGCCCAACGTGCTGCAAAACGCATTCCTGAAGGGCATCGTCGACTACATCAAGACGCCATCCAGCCTCGACCAGATCCTCACCACCCTGGACGCGGCCCAGGCCTCCGCCCAGCCACAGGGGTCGCCGGCCGCAGCTTCGCCGTCCCCCTCACCTTCGCCATCCTCGTAGCCCGTTAATGCCGGTCGGTGGCGGTTCGACCGCCACCCACCCGGCCCGCTTCTGGCGACGGCTTCGCCGGTCCCCAGCTGTGGAGGCACGCGATGGATCCTCGCATCGGCACGGCACTCACTGTGCTCATCGGCGTGCCTGCCGTGCTCATCGGCTACATCTACCTCACTGAGATCGTCCTGCGCGCATTGCCGGAGCGGTACAAGCCGAGGGCCCGGCCATGGCTGTGGCTGCTGCCCGCCCTCGCGTTCCTGTTCGTGTTCCTGATCTATCCGACGATCGGGACGTTCATCCGGAGCTTCCGCAACGCAGACGACACTGACTTCATCGGCCTCAGCAACTTCCAGAAGTTCGTGTCCAGCGACACGACGCTGATTGCGCTTCGGAACAACATCCTGTGGGTCATCTTCCTGACCGTGTTCTGTGTCGGGATCGGGCTGCTGATCGCCGTCCTGGTCGACCGGGTCCGCTACGAGTCGTGGGCCAAGGGCGTGATCTTCCTGCCACTTGCCATCAGCGCGGTGGCGGCTTCGGTCATCTGGAAGTTCATGTTCGACTACCAGCCGCCCGGGGAGCCCCAGACGGGCACCATGAACGCGTTCATCGGGCTATTCGGCATCTCGCCCGTGCCGTGGCTGCAGATCGATACGTTCGCCCTCAACACGTTCGCGCTGATCGGCGTGATGGCCTGGATGTGGACCGGTTTCGCGATGGTCATCATCTCGGCCTCCCTGAAGAGCATCAGCGCGGAGCTCCTCGAGGCGGCACGCGTGGATGGCGCCAATGAATGGCAGGTCTTTCGCCGGATCGTCTTCCCACTCCTCCTGCCGACGATCGCCGTCGTCTCGACGACGATGATCATCACCGCCCTGAAGGCGTTCGACATCGTGTACACGATGACCGGCGGCAACTTCAACACCGACGTGATCGCCAACCTGATGTACAAGCAGATCTCGTTCGGCGACTTCGGGTTCGCGAGCGCCATCGCAGTCGTTCTACTGATCGCGATCGTCCCGATCATGGGCGTCAACATCCGCCGGTTCCAGGCGCAGGAGGCCATCCGATGACTGCTGTGGCACAGCCGCGCGAGATCACCGCTCCGCGGACGACCAGCCGCTTCTCACGCGGGCTGGGCCGGGTTGGTGTCCATGCGGGCGTGGTCATCCTGATGGCAATCTGGCTGATCCCCACCATCGGCCTGCTCGTGAACTCCTTCCGACCTGCCCAGGACGTCGCGTCCAGCGGCTGGTGGAATGGTCTGTTCCCGCCCTACAACCTTAGCCTCGACAACTACGCGGCTGTCCTCAGCGAGCAGGGCATCGGCGACGCCTTCGTGAACAGCCTGTTCATCACGATCCCGTCGGTGATCATCCCGATCCTCGTTGCCGCCTTTGCCGCGTACGCCTTCAGCTGGATGAGCTTCCCGGGTCGAAACCTCCTGTTCGTGGCGGTCGTCGGCCTCCTGGTCGTGCCTCTGCAGACGACGTTCATCCCGATCCTTCGGCTGTACTCGGGGATCAGCGTCCACTTCGGGCCGCTCAATTTCGACACGCTCAACGGGGAGTTCCTCGCCGTCTGGCTCGCGCACACGGGCTACGGCCTTCCGTTCGCCATCTACCTGCTGCGCAACTACATGGGCGGCCTGCCTCGCGAGGTCTTCGAGTCGGCGGCAATCGATGGCGCGAGCCCCGTCGTCGCGTTCCTGCGGCTTGCGCTTCCGATGAGCGTGCCGGCCATCGCCGCGCTGGTCATCTTCCAGTTCCTGTTCGTCTGGAACGACCTGCTCGTTGCGCTGGTGTACATCGGCTCGACCAACGCGGCCAACTCGCCGTTGACGATCAGCATCGCGAACCTCGTCACCTCGCTGGGCGGCAACTGGCAGCTGCTGGGCGCCGCCGCATTCCTGTCGATGGCGCTGCCGCTAGCGGTCTTCGCAGCGCTCCAGCGCTACTTCGTGCGGGGTATTACTGGTGGTGCCGTCAAGGGTTGACAGACGCCTCAAGCTCTGAGCACACCCCACGCTCGGAGTACCTGCCTCGGACGATGCCGGAGGAGCGTCGGCGCGCCGGTGCTAGGATGAGACGAAGGGGTTAGAAGCACGAGGAGCATCGATCGATGGCGACGGTCACGTTCGATCACGTCAGCAAGCGCTACGGCGACATCGTGGCGGTCAATGACCTGAACCTCGAAATCCGCGATGGCGAGTTCATGGTCCTCGTCGGCCCGTCGGGATGCGGCAAGACCACGAGCCTTCGAATGATCGCCGGCCTCGAGGAAATCTCCGACGGCACGCTGCGTATCGGGGACCGCGTCGTGAACGACGTGGCACCCAAGGATCGCGACATCGCGATGGTGTTCCAGAGCTACGCGCTGTACCCGCACATGTCGGTGCGGGACAACCTCGCCTTCGGGCTCAAGCTGCGCAAGGTGCCCAAGGCCGAGATCGACCGGAGGGTCAACCAGACCGCCGAGACGATCCAGCTCCAGAAACTGCTGAACCGCAAGCCAAAGGAGCTATCGGGAGGCCAGCGTCAGCGCGTCGCGCTCGGTCGCGCGATCGTTCGCGAGCCGGCGGTATTCCTCATGGACGAGCCGCTGTCGAACCTCGACGCCAAGCTGCGCGTCCAGACGCGAGCCGAAATCGCCCGCCTCCACCAGCGCCTCAAGACCACCATCGTGTACGTCACGCACGACCAGGTCGAGGCGATGACGATGGGCACGCGCATCGCGGTCATGAGCGAGGGCCTGCTCCAGCAGGTCGGGACGCCGCAGGAGCTGTACGACCGACCGGTCAACCGGTTCGTGGCCGGGTTCATCGGCAGCCCCGCGATGAACTTCCTCGATGTGGCCGTGAAGGGCTCCGGCGACGGAACCGTCCTGGAGGCCAACGAGGTTCGCATCCCGGTCCCGCCACGTTTCCGGCAGATCGTCGGGGACGGCGCGGGCAGCGGCGGCCGCTTCATCGCGGGCATCCGCCCGGAGCACCTGGACATCGGCCAGGCCGCCGGCGACAACGCGATCATGCCGGCCACGGCGGACGTCGTCGAGTACCTCGGCAACGAGGAGCTCCTCCATCTGACAGCTGCCGGCCAGGACATCGTGGCCGTCGTGGATGCTTCGCATAGCGTCCGCCCCGGCGACCAGCTGCAGGTCACCATCCCGCTCGACAAGGTCCACCTGTTCGACCCGGAGAGCGGGCTGTCGCTCGGAGCGCAGCGGGAAGCGACCGCCGCCGCCTGAGACTCAGCCAACCCACTTCCTGCCGCCACTCCTCCGCCCGGACGCGGGGGTGACAGACGAACGATCGACCGACCACCTGCGCGAGCGGGTGGTCGCGTCACGTGTGCTCCATCGCGGCCACTACCTGACCTTCCGCATCGACACGATCGAACGCGCCGACGGCACGCGCCGCGAGCGCGACGTGTGCGGGCATCCAGGAGCGGTGGCGATCGTCGCGCTTGACGACCAGGAGCGGGTGCTCCTCGTGCGCCAGTGGCGCTCGCCGGCCGGCCGGGCGATGCTCGAGATCCCGGCTGGCACCCTCGACATCGACCGTAAGACCGAGGCGGTCGAGGACCATGCGTTCGCCGCGCCGCGCGAGCTGGAGGAGGAAACCGGCTACCGCGCCGAACGCTGGCGGCTCATCGGCAGCTTCTGGACGGCGCCCGGCTTCGCGACCGAGCTGATGCACCTCTACCTGGCGACCGATCTGCGACCCGCGCACGAGGGCCGCCTCGGGCCCGACGAGGACGAACGCCTCGAACTGGAGCGCTGGCCCTGGCGCGATGCCGTGGATGCGGTCGAACGAGGCGACATCATCGACGCGAAGTCGATCGTCGGCCTGTTCTGGCTCGCGCGCCTGAAGGAGTCGGGCCAGGCGTGAAGGGTGCCCGTTCTCCGGGACGAGCGACTATCCGGCGGCCTCGACTACGTGCTTCAATCGGGTGAGGTCGGCCTGCACGAGCCCGGCGTCCCGTTCGAAGTCCTCGTCGCTCACGTCGGGCAGGCGACGCAGGGTGAAGACGACCTCACAGCCGTCACCGTCGGGGATGACTCGCATCGGGTTGTAGATGACCTGGCCTGAAGGCAGCGTCACTTCGTGGTCAAGGACGCCCAGGCTGTTGCGCTCTACGAAGGCGAAGCCGACGCGGCCCGAGCCGGTCTCCACGAACCACTGGCCATCCACGTTCTGCACAGAACTGCCGAGTCCGGGCGCCCACGCCGGAACGTTCGCGGGATCCGAGGCATATTCGTAGACGTCGGCGGCCGGCCGGTCGATCCACTCGCTGATCTGCCTGGAACTGGAAGGCACGGCGCGGTCAGCCCTTGCCCGGCGCGACGTCGCCCATCCGGTCCAGCGCCCCGCGGTAGAGCCGGCTGCCGGGACTCAGCGCAACGGCGACGCGAAGGTGCGTCCACGCCTCGCGAGAGCGACCCAGTTGCTTGAGGCTCTGCCCAAGCGCGTAGTGGGCGTAGTGCGCCGAGGGGTCGACCTCGAGCAGCTCCTCGAACGTCGCGCGCGACCGCTCGTGCTGGCCGCTGTTGTAGTAAGCCCGCCCAAGGGCCTCGAGGATGGATGCCTTGCCTGGCTCCAGCCGCGCTGCCCGCTCGAGAACGATCGCGGCCTGTGCGTGGTGGCGCTTGCCGAGCAGCTCGCGTCCCCGCTGGAACAGGGAGTAGGCGGACTCGTGCTCGCCGCCGGCCTCACCATCCCCTCGGGCGTCGGGCAGGTCGGCGGGGTCGGGTTCGCTGGATGAGTGCATGCGTGAATCGTTGCACGGATGCTGCACGCTGTCGCCCGAGAGTTCAGCTCGGAACATGCCTGGAAGTCGGTCGGCCAGTGTCGCCCGTCAGGCCCTCGCTAGCTCGACCGCCAGGCCGCCAGGTCGACCGACCGCAGGCGGGGGCCGGGCGTCAGGCCGGGGATCCGTCCCCGCTTGGCGATCGGTCGGCCGTCGATCTCCTTGATGTCGCCGGTGAAGTCGATCGGCGCCGCGCCGCTGATGTACGAACCGACGGCGAAGCTATCGACCGGCGCGCCGTTCTCCCGGAAGTACGTGATCCTGTCGGGGGAAAGACCGCCGGACACGCCGATCTTTACGTGAGTGAAGCCCGCCTGGTCGAGGCGAGCCCGTACCTCGTGCACCAGGTCGGCTGTGACGCGGCCGCGCTCGGCCGGCGTGTCGAGTCGCACGCCGTACAGCCGGTCGCCCAGCGCGGAGGCCACTCGAAGCGCCTCCTCCGCCTCGTCCTTGAACGTGTCGATGAGCACGATCCGCGGTACGTCGGGCTCGAGGTCGCGGTCGAAGGCCTCGGCGGCCCGAACCGTGTCGCCGAAGATCAGCACCAGCGAGTGGGGCATCGTGCCGGTCGGCGAGAGGCCCGCCATCCGCGCACCGGCAGGGGTCGACGCGCCGACACATCCACCGACGATCGCCGCGTAATCCAGCACGTCGGTGACGTCCGGGTGGACGTGCCTGGCGCCGAAGGAGATGACCGGCATCGGTGCGGCGGCCTCGACGCACTCGCGCGCCGCCGTCGCCCAGCCGGTCGACTGCGCGAGCATCCCGAGGATGGCCGTCTCGTACAGCCCGAACTGACGGTATCGGGCCCGGATCCGGAGGACGACCTCCTTCGTCGCGATCCGATCGCCGTCCTCGAGCGCCTCGACCTTGAGCTCTGCCGGGTCGGCGTCCTCGAGCACATGCGCGAGGAGCGTCTTTGCCTCGTCGATGCCGCACAGGACCGCGTCCTGGCGCGCGAAGATCTCCATTGCGACGAGCGGATCGAGCCCCTCGCGCTCCAGGATCCGCCGGGCGCGGGCGAAGTAGACGTCCGCGGAGTCGCCGGACAGGATCTCGCGGGATGGTGGGGTCCGGACGGCGCCCATCAGCTGCGCTCGGGTCGCGGCGCAACGATCCGCGCGGGAGTCACGATCCACGCCCCTCCGGCTGCTCGCGCCCACCGTCGGCGGGCTCTGAATGGGGCGGCAGTGTAGCGTACGGCCGCGTCTCCTCCGATGCGGCCGGGGGCTCATCGGCACGAACGAAGGGAGCCGCCACTGGTGCGCCGGCCGGGGCGCTCGCCATCTCCGGCGCAAGGACGGAACGCCGCTGCCGCCGCCGGCGCCGGATCAGGAACACGCCTCCCCCCGAAACGACCACGACCGCTACGCCCACTCCGCCGGCCGCGGCGGCGCGCTCGCGCCCGAGGCGGGCGGCATCGGCAAGGGATGCCTTCGCGGCGGCGGCGTCCGCGACCGCCTCGTCGAGATGCCCGGCGGTGAAGGCCGCCTTGGCCGCGTCCAGCTCACGAGCCGGCTCACTGCCGAACAGCCCGAGAACGACCAGCGGATCGCGGTCTGCTGCGAGTGCGTCGCTGGCCACGCGCAAGGGCCCAAGGGCCGCGAGCTCGCGGTTGGCCAGGTCGCGCGGCGAGCCAAGGTCGGTTAGGGATGCCTCGTAGGCCGTCTTGAGGTCGGCGGGCACCGCCAATCCAAGCGGGGCAGCAGCCGCGGCGATCTGATCCCGCGTCGCGAGCACGCCGCGCGCGTCCGCAATCCGCTTCTGTGCCGCGTCGAATGTCCAGCCGGCCATCGGCGAGCGTACGGCCAGGGGCGGCTGCCAGCCGGCACCCGCCGCCACGAGGTCCGCGTAGGCCCTGCGCGCCGAATCTCGGTCATCGAGGACACCGATCTCAGCGCTCGGCACGACCCACGTCCGGAAGAGCTGGGTCGCCTGCTTCGATCCGGCCACCTGCTCCAGGAGGTCGAGGAGGCGCCTCCAATCCGTGTCTCCGGTGACCTTCTCGGGCGCCGGCGCGCCCCGATACGGGATCGTGTGATCGACGGTCGCGGCGAACACCTGCCGCATCCTGTCCGGGCCGAGCTCGTCGAGCAGGTTCTTCATGACGGTATAGGAGGCGGCATAGCCGTACCGCTCACGCGCCTGCGTCGCCTTATCCACGATCCGGCCGGGCGGCGGCCACGACAGCAGCGGGAAGGCCGCCGCGTCGGTTCGCTGCGCGGTGTCGGGCGGCTCGTAGGTCGTGCCCAGGTCGGTGAGCGCGAGGCTGGCGTACGAGTCCGCCAGGCCCTCGTTGACCCACCGTTCTGCGTACCAGTCGGCGTTGAACCACGCGTGCGACAGCTCGTGAACGATGACCAGCGGGTCGAGGTTCTCCGACACCTCGATCAGCCGGATGTCCGGCCGGAAGAAGCCCGCGTAACCCTCCAGGAGGGGTGTGTGGATCTCGCGGACGTCCAGCGTCCCGTTGACGGGCCACGGCTGGCCGATGACCTGCTCGAGCTCGGGCGCGCCGCGCGTCAGCAGGTCGACGACCTGGCGCTGCCAGGCCGCATCCTCGGGCCACGCCCGCACCACGATCGGCTCGTTGTCGGGAAGCTGAAGGCGGATCGACGTGAGCGCGGACTCCAGGTCCGCCGTGAGGTCGGCGTACCAGGTCGATACGTTCGTGATGCCGGACGCAGAGAGGACGACACGGCCGCGACTGTCGGTCGTCCGGCGCATCGGCGAACCGAGCTCGCTAGGCACGAACCCGGCAGGCAGCGAGATCCGGACGCTGCCCAGGTCGCCGAACGACCAGGCGTAGAACGACACGAACGCGGACAGGACGCGAATGTTGCTGGTGGAACGCGGCGGCTTGCCCGGCAGGTCGTACTCCATGCGGAAGCTGATCGACTGCCGGTAGAACAGCGAGCGGCCGAACATCACCTGGGCCTCGCCGAAGCCGCTTCGCGGACGGACGGACACCGACAGCACACGACCGCCCGAGGTGGCCCGCACGTCCTCCGCCTCGGGCTGGATCCCGAACCCTGCCCGGTCGTAGTAGTAACGCGTGATCGTCGTCGCGCTCGTCTTGTTGGGCGTGCGGTTGAGGGCTACGACCGCCACCGAGACGTGGACGACGTGGTTTGTCGGATCGACCGCGTAGGTCGCGTCGGCCTTCGTGTACAGGCCACCGGATGCGGCGGCAGCGGAAGGCGCCACGGGCGGTGCGACGAGCAGCCCGAGCGCCAGCAAGGCGGAGGCCATGAGCGACATGCCGAGGCCCTTCGAAGGCCGCCGAGGCCTCGTCGACCCCTCTCGCTTCAGCACAGGTGTCGTGCTAGGCCTTCTGCTGGCGGGTGGCCCGCCGTCGGCGGCTGCCGGCTCGACTCCGCGTCAGGAGAAGGACGATCGCGAAGGCGATCAGGGTGCTCAGGACCATCGCCGTCAGCCGCCGTCGCCCGGTATCGGGAGCGGCCTGCCAGATGGCCTTCGCATCCTGGGCCGACTGGACGGCGGCCGGCAGGTCACCGCGACTGAAGGCGGCGCTGGAGCGGGCAAGCAGCGCATCGGGGCGCGTCCCGAACAGACCGAGCCAGGTCGGCACGTCCGCCTGGGCCGGCATGGCCGCCCGCGCGTCCGCGAGCTCGGCAATGGCGCGCTGCTCCGCGTCGGCTTCGGCGCCGGCCATCGTCGGCGAGCCCGCGTTCTCGAACAGGGACTTGACGGTTGGCGGCAGGGTGAGGCCACCGGCCTCGGCCGACATGCGGAGCGGTTCGCGCATCGACAGAACGTCGCCCGATTTGAGCAGGATCCCGGTCGCCTGGTCGAACTGCCATGCGTCGAGTGCCACGCGTGCTGGCTCGGGAAGCTGCCAGTCCCCGGCCACCTGGAGCGTCTCTGCGTAGAGGTCACGCGCTGTTGAACGCGCATCCAGCAACGGGATCTGGTCCGCGGTCACGACCCACTTCCGCCAGAGGTCGTCGTAGTCCTGGCTCGTTCGCGTCTCGAGGAGGTCGAGCAGCCCCCGCCAGTCAGGCACGCCCGGCGCGGGTCCGTTCCCAACGGTCGGAGTGGCGATCGGCTGATACGCCGGCTCGCGCGCGGCCGCCGCGACCCACACGGCGCGCAGCCCGTCGGAACCGGCGCGTCCCGCAATCGCGCGAGCGAGTGTCAGCCCGCCCGCCAGCGCGTACGCGCTGGCGGGATCGTCGGCCCGGCCGCTTGGCTGCCACGAATTGAGGGGTAGCTTCGCCTTCTCGAGCCCTGCCGTGAGCGCGGGCGGGGCCACCTTCACGCCCATCGTTTTGGCGGCTCCAACTGCGTACCAGGAGGCGAACGACTCGTCCGCCCAGCGGTCGGCAAGGAGGTTCCCGTTGAACCACGCGAGCGCGAGCTCGCGGAGCACCGTGTACGAGTCCCCGTAGTAGGCGACGCGGACCCGCCCGTCGGCAGGATCGAACTGGCCAAGCGGGGCACCCCGCGTCCGACCGATCGCCTCCTCGACGATGAGCGGGCCTTCGCCCTGGTAGGGCAAGCCGATCGCGGTGCCGAGGGCCGGGAGCGCCGACCGCACGAGGGCCCCCATGCGCTTGCCCCAGCCCGGGTCGTCGGCCCAGGCCCTCACGACGACGTGGAGCGGCTGTCCGCCAACGGTCAGGTCGAGCGGTGTCTCCCTGAATGCTCCCGGCCGGTCCGCGATGAAGTATGCGGAGAAGCCGAGCGGCGACGAGAGCGGGCCCGCGCTGAACACCTGCGTCCCGTTCGAGCCCGCTTGAGGCTTGCCCATCGAGCCGGTTGCTTCCTGGATCGTGTAACCGGCCGGAAAGACGACCCGAACGCTGCTGCCGGATGCGCCGTCACTGGCGAACGCCCAGACCGGGAACGTGGCCAGGCTGTCGGTCACGCGAACAGTGGCCGCGGCTCCCCCGCCCGAGTCCTTGAGGTCGAAGCTGAGCCGGAGCGCCATGCTGCGCCCCGAGTAGAGCTTTCGGCCGAAGCCGATCGACAGCACCGCGTAGCCCTTCGGGCGAGCAACCACCCGCACGGTCGGCTTCACACCGCTCGACGTCACCTTGATGCCGGTCGCGTCCGGCAGGACGGCTAGGTTGGCGTGGTCGAAGAAGTAGCGCCGGATGCGCGTCTCGCTGGTGTGGTTCGCCGCGGTGATGTCGACGGTCACGTGGACGCGGTGACTCGCCGGCTGGACGTCGTAGCGGCTGTCGGTCACCAGGGTCAGCTTCGTCGAGGCGGCTTCCACGTCGGCGGCTTTCGATGGCGTGAGGACGCAGGCGCAGGCAGCGACGACCGCAAGCAGCACGATCGCGAAGGCCCTCGACCGGGTCGTCATCGGTCGGTGGCCTGGGAAATGGCGTCCAGGTCGAGCGTGCGCAGAGCGCCGGGTTCGGAGGGCGGGTCGACCCCCGGCAGCGCCTCGAGTCCTGCCAGCTCGTGCTCGTAGCGCCGGAAGAGGCCCGGATTCCGGCCTTTCCGCCCGGCCGTGTCCGGGATCCTGCCGCCGAGCCACAGCCACGCCGCGGACTCCTCGGTCAGCTGGTCGCATACGACGAGCGCACGCGCGATGGCCAGCCCAAGCGCGTCGCGGTCGAGGGAGCCCAGCGGCAACTCGGCGGTCAGCACCGGCCGCTCGTCCTCGGCGACCGCGAACTTCACGAAGGGGTATTCGTCGTTCCAGCGCAGCAGTTTGCGGTA
>DASXSA010000047.1:0-21116 GCA_036506235.1 Candidatus Limnocylindrales bacterium
AGAGGCGGTAGGCGGCCTCGCTTCGGGCAGCCGGCTTGAGCAGCCCGATCTCCTCGTAGTAGCGAATCGAACGGGTCGTCAGCCCGGTTTCCGCTGCGACTTCCTGAATGCGGAGCAGTCGCGGAGAGGCTTCCGTGGGCGTGCTTAACACGCCCGAATCCTACCAGACCTTACCGTTTACGTAAAGGTTCAGGTTGATGGCGATCCGCGGCGACCCCGACGAGCCGCGTGACCCGCGGAGCTCCGGAACCGGCGCTACCGGCGTGGGACCAGCCCGCTGCCCGACAGTGATGCGGCGACCGAAACCGGGATATCGAGGTTGCCGCTCCCGTTGGATGACAGCGCCCCCAGCTGGTCGCTCACGACATCGAGGGCGATCGACCAATCTCCGGGCTCACGCGGCCCCACGAGGTCGATCTGGAAGGAGGCGGACGCGCCCGGGGCAAGCTCGGCGGACAGCCGCACAGCCTCCCGCACGTCCCCATCGGCGGAGTACCACGTGACCACGAGGTCAGTCATCGGGCCCTGGTTTGGTTCCGGGGGAACGTCGGTGTCGGGTGCCCGCCGCCAGTCCGTCGTGCCGACGTTGCGTAGCCCGACCTTCAGGGTGAACGCTCCGCCCGCCGGCAGCTCGAGCACACGAGGCGCAGTGATCGCGGCGGCGAAGGGAGGCAGGACCTGTACCTGGAGCGGCGCGAACGTCCGGACGGGTGCCTTCCGGCCGGGCTGGCTCAACCCCAGCGTCAGGCGATACGAGCCCGGGACCGGAGGAGCGGGAAGGGTCGCGGCAAAACCATGGCTATCCGGCTTGTCCGGGCTGGACATGGTCGTCGTCGCCATCGGCGCTGGCGGGGCGGGCAGATCCGGCCCTGGGTCCATGGCGACTCGAGTCAGCGAGGACGGGTCCGGAGTCGTGTCGGCGACCGGCTCCCAGCGGCCGACGAAGCGGTGGGCGGCCGGCATCGGGAAGCCATCATCGATCGAGACGCCGACGCGCACGCCGACACGCGATCCGGCGATCGCGGCCCCCGTGAGCGATGGTGTCCCGAGGCGATAGGCCTGGTCGGTCAGCGGCGCCGTCGTGGGCCGGTGGCGTGGCGGAGTGGCGGCGGCCAGCACGTAGTCGCCATGGAACGTCGCGAACCGCCGCAGCGCCTCGACCGGGATCCACTCACCCGGGAAGTCGCCCGGCGCCAGCGGGTCCATGAACCAGACCCTGGCATTCGCGCGGTCGTATCGCTCGACGTAAACCGCGTGACCACTGTTGGGTGAAGCGGCGAAGCCCGGGTTCCAGCGCGTGAAGGCCGATGGAAGACGGGAGTAGAGCCCGATCAGAACGCCCCCACCGCCATGCTCGAGCCGATCGAGGAACTGCCACCACGTCATCGGGTCGCCCATTCCCGGCGAGGAGCGCAGGAAGATGCCCGTCGCTTTGGCGATCCCGCGCGAGAGGTCGACCAGGCTCGCTGCCTTGTGCTTCGTGTGCGACGCGCGGCGCAGCCGGCTCTGCCAGACGATGACGCGTCCGTGGGTCCACTTGTCGAGCAGCATCTGCCCGGCGGCCCACACACAGTTGTTCTTCAGCTGCTGGACGTGCTGCGGCGTGTACTGGCCGGCCGGTGGCCCCGGCATCCACGTGGCTGCGGCGGGCGCCGGCCCGATGACCGCGAACATCCCGAGACCGAACGCGGCCAGGAAGACGAGCCGGGTGAGGATTCGAGACAGGCGGGCACGGCGGCGCGGGGACTGGATGCGGGGCATGGCCCGATCGTCTCAGGCGGATGGGCACCGACACATCGCCTGACGGGACGACTCCGACCGGTACCTTCGGACTAGCGGTCTGCCGGGACCCCTACTCGATGGCCACGACCCGGTAGCTGATCTCGCCTCGCGGCGTCTGCACGACGGCGACGTCTCCAACCGACCGGCCGAGCAGCGCGCGACCAACCGGAGAGGCATGGGAAATTCGTCCGGCGGCGGGATCCGACTCATCCGAGCCCACGATGGTCCATGCCTGCCGCTGCCCGTCGCCGTCGACGACCACGCGCGAGCCCATCGCGACGCGCGATGAATCGGTGGCTGCCGGAACGACGACTGCCGCGCGGATGCGGGCCTCGAGCGCCTGGATCCTGCCCTCGAGGAACGACTGCTCCTCCCGGGCGGCGTGGTAGTCCGCGTTCTCCCGGAGGTCGCCAAGCTCCTTCGCGGCCCGGATGCTTGCGACGTTTCCCGGCCGCCGAACCCGAACCAGTTCGTCGAGCTCAGCCTCCAGCCGCGCCATGCCGTCGGCCGACAGGTAGACGGGCTCGGGAGCCGGGCGGGTCGGCGGACTCGACTTTCTGGGCCGAGGGGCGTGCGACACAGCCGGATCGGGCGACCTGCGGGCCACTCGCCGGGCCGTTCCCGTGCCCTTTTCGCCTGCTCGCGCACCTTCCGCGTCCCCGGGCGGAAGCTGGACGATACGAGGCGGGCCGGCAGGTGTCGTCTCGTCGGGCAGGACCGCGCCCGTGATGCCGTGTCGCTTCGCCACTCCAAGTGTCGATCTCAGATTGGCGAACGGCAGCACGATCTCGGGGTCGGGGAGCGCACGGACCTCCTGCGGCGGAACTGCCGCCGCGAAGGCTTCGAGGAGGCCGTCCTCGTATTCCTCGGGCGCGGACGTCGACGCCCACCAGACGCGCAGCGGAACGCCGGCGAGCGACTTGAGCCACTGACTGGCGGCGTGCGGCCGCCGATCCCCAAGCACGTGCCGGTTCAGTGCATCGACCCGCGTCGCGATCGAGCTCGGAGTCGATCCGACGTAGACAACGGACTGGCTCGGGAGCCAGAACGATGCGAGTCGCGCGGCGAGCGCCTTCGACGTCGGGCGAGCACCGTCGAGGTTCAGGTTTGGAACGCGCTCGATCCATCGACCGACCGCCGCAACGTCGACCGGCGCCGTCGTGTGGGGCGCGGTCAGCTCGATGAGGTAGACGCCCGGGCCCGCGGCATGGATGGGCCGGCCGAGAAGCGCCGGTCCGTCGGGCATCAGGCCAACCGCTCGGAACAGTCCGGCAGGAGTGGCTGGGGCGCGAACCTCGTTTGGAATGCCGGCGATGCTAGCCGATCGTCGGGCCCGGCACGTATGTGCACGCGTCGGCGGCCACATCGGCCCGGGTCGCGCCCGTAGGATTGAGCCTCCCGTGCCGAGCATCCTCGAGGACCGGTCTTATCGCGCGCTGCTCGCCGTGCCGGCGTTGCCGCGTGTCCTGATCGGCATGCAGATCGCCCGGATCGCCCAGCAGATGGTGGCGGTCGCGATGGTCCTCTTCACGCTGAACGCCTTCCACTCGCCATTGCTCACCGGGCTGGTGACCTTCGCGAGTGGGTTCCCAGGGATCATCGCCGCGCCCATCGCCGGCGCCCTGCTGGATCGGCACGGCCGGACATGGCTGGTCATCGCCGACTACCTCGTTGCATGCCTCGCGATCGTGCTGATCGGCAGCCTGTCACTGGGCGGAGTCCTGACGCCCGCACTGCTCGTCGTCATCGCGGCCTTCGCATCGCTGACTGCGCCGCTCAGCACGGCCGGGCTGCGCAGCCTGCTGCCGATCATGGTCCCGCAGCATCTCTGGGAACGCGCCAACGCCATGGACTCGAACGGCTATATCGTCGCGACGCTGGTCGGGCCGGCCCTGGCCGGTCTCATGGTCCAGGTGTGGGGCGGGGCGATTGCGCTGATCGCGATCGGGGTCCTGTTCGCCATCGCGGCCCTCGTGCTCGTTCGCATCCCGGACCCGGTAACGCGCACGGCGACGACTGGACGGATCCTTCTCGATGCGTGGCAGGGCCTCGTCTATGCCCTGCGGAACCCCACCCTGCGAGCGATCGGCCTGTCGATCTCAACGCTGAACCTGAGCGGCGGCGTGACCACCATCGTGCTCCCGCTGATCGTTCTCAACCATCTCCATCAGGGCGAGGTCGCGGTCGGCCTGCTGTTCGCGGTGAGCGGCGTGTTCGGGATTGCATCGGCGTTCGCGTTCGGCCGCATGGATACGACCGGGCGCGAGAAGCGGATGCTCGTATTGCCGATGGCGGGCTATGCGTTCTCGCTGCTCTTCTTCCTCCCACTCCAGATCGCGGCCATCGCTTTCGCCATGGCAATCGGCGGACTCCTCAGCGGGCCGATGGACATCGCACTGTTCACGATCCGCCAACGCCGCACCGATCCGGCGTGGATGGGTCGCGCCTTCGCCGTGTCGATGTACTTCAACTTCCTGGGCTTCCCGATCGGCTCCGCGCTGGCCGGATTGATCGCGAGCCAATCCCTGGAGCTGGCGATCCTGTTCGGGGTGGCTGCCGCGGCCACGGCCGGGCTGATCGCACAGCTGCTGATCCCCGCGCGGGACGACTGACACAGCGGCTTCGCGCAAGCTGGCTCGCGCCGCGAGGGAACCTGGCGGCAGGGTCCGGAGTCTCCCCGGCAATCACGCGGCCGTCAGCGCCGCCCAGCCTGGGAGCGGAGTCATGCGACGATCCACGAAGGCACATCGATTGGCACTCGCGGCGACCTCAGCATTGGTCGCCGTGTTCATGCTCGCCGGCCCGACGCTGGCCTGCGCAGGCCTCATCGGGCCGAACGGCGCGGTCAATCTGTTGCGGACCACGACGTTCGCCGGCTACCACGACGGCGTCGAGCACTACGTCACCGCATTCAAGTTCGCGGGCGGTGGCGGCAAGTTCGGGTCGATCGTGCCCCTGCCGGGAATTCCCTCCGACGTCGTACGCGGCGGTGACTGGACGCTCCAGCGGCTGGTCCGCGAAACCCGCAAGCAGCTGCTGTTCGAAGCCGACTTCCGAGCGGCCCCCGCAGCTTCCGGTGCAGAGGTCCTGCTCCAGACCCGCATCGACGCACTCGACATCACGGTCCTCAGGGGCGGCGGCGCCGATGTCGGCAAGTGGGCGACCGACCACGGCTTCCGGCTCCCGCCCGACTCGCCCGAGGTGCTCGACTTCTACGCGCAGCGCAGCCCGATCTTCATGGCGGCCAGCTTCGACGCCGATGCAGCGAAAGCGCGCGGCCAGTCGATCGGCGACGGAACCCCCGTCCACCTCACGATCCCGACCGACAACCCGTGGGTCCCGCTGCGGATCCTCGGCCTCGGCAAGACCCCGGGCGCAACGGTGGAAGCCGACGTCTTCCTCCTGACCGACCATCGCCCGGCGCTCCTGCCGCGGCCCGGCCTGGTGCCCGGCCTGCAGCTCGCGCACAGCGACGCCGCGTCGGACAGCCTCCTCACCGACCTGCGGTCCGACAAGGGCATGAGCTGGGTTCCGTCGTCAGCGTGGCTGACGCAGGTAGCGATCGATGCCGATGCCGACCGGTTGACGTTCGACCTGGCGGTCGACGCGAGCGGCAAGGACACGCCCTCGATGGTGGCCGCGGGATTTGTCTCGCCCCGGCCGGCGGCGCCAGCGACTCCACCGGCTGACCTGTCGCGCATCGGTCTCGCACTCGTCGTGTGCGCGATCGGTGCCGCGTTCGTCCTCGGCCTGATGGCCACCCGGCCCGCAGGCGCTCGACCCGCGTGAAGCGCCGGTTCGCTCTCAGCTCCGTTGCCGCGCTGCTCGCAGCCATCACCGTGTGGGCCGTCGGCGGCGCGGTGCTGGGTAGGAGCGGGAGCGAACCCCTGCACGTCGAGATCACGATCCACTATTCGCACTACGAGCCGGCCGCCTTCCGGGTCCCGGCCGGCCGCCCCGTCGAGGTCGTGCTGCGGAACACGGATCCGATCGACCACGAGTGGATCGTCGGCGACGCCGCCCTCCACGCGCGGCACAGGACCGGCACCGAGCCGTATCACGCCGGCCGCCCAACGGAGGTGACGATCCCGGCGTTGTCGACCATCACGACGGTCGTGACCTTTGCGTCGCCCGGCTCGCTCCAGTACATCTGCCACCTGCCCGGGCACGAGGCCTATGGCATGGTGGGCACCGTCACCATCACTCCCTGACCGGATCGTCCAGTCACGCTGACTCCGTACACAAAGAAGCGGGCCCGCCGATCGCTCGGCGGGCCCGCTTGCGCTGTCGCGTGAGGCTAGACGGAGTTCCCGACGGTGCTCAGGATCGTGCTGACCTGGGTGCCCAGGAAGATCAGCGCGATGATCGCGACGATCGCGATGAGCGCGAGGATGAGAGCGTACTCGGCCAGGCCCTGGCCTTCTTCGTCGCGCCGGACCGAGGCAATGAGCGAACGCAGTGACACGGACTTCCCTTTCTCGCTTGTGCTTGCCGGCCGCTCGCGCGCTCGTCGCGAAGCGGCGATGCCTTGACTCATGCCCCCGGGTCGCCCGGGATTGCCCGAGCGGCGTCATTCTGTCAGGGATCGCCAAGAGCGTGCCATAGCACTGTTGCGCAACGGGTACTGCCGGTCGTCGCGTAACGGACAGGCGGGCGTTGCGCAATCGCGCCCGGTACCTTCGGAAGCCCCGTACGCCAGTACCGCCGCGACCCACGAAACGCGCCGATCCCGCACGCGATGGCAACGCCGCGGTGCAGACTGACGACATGATGGAGCGGGCCGACTCGTCGCTGGAAGTCGTGATCGCGCTCCACCAGCGGCCGGATGGGGCCCGGCTCGCCGACCTCCTATCGGCAGCCCAGCTGCGGCCGCGTCGAGTCGAGACCATCCTCCGCAGGCTCATCGAGCTGGGCCTTGTCGAACGAGAATCAGTCAGGCATCCGCGCTACCGGCTCGTGCGGGAGCACCCCGCCGCGCTCGAGCTCGTCGGCCTGGCGCTGCGGGTTCCGCGACCCGAGCGCTCGCTCACGGTGGCGGTCAGGGCCAGCCCGGCGGTCTGGTACGCGGCCGCGGACGCCGACGAGTTCATGGTGGTGCACCACGAATCCTCCGAGCCGTCGACACTCGCCAGGCTCGAGGAAGCCTTCCAGCTCGTGGGTGCTCGGGACCGCGCCATGCCGCGCATCGTCCGGTTCTCGCGGAACGAGTTCTTCCGCCTTCTTCGCGTCGCGCTGGCGTTTCGCGTTCGGGCCCTGGCACTGAAGCCGGTCAAGGGCGGTGTATTGGGGTCGGACCTCGACCGGGAGGCCGCCGGCTAGATGGCGGGCCGCGTGATCAATTCTTGACGAGGATGTGGCGCACGGAGACACTCTGCCCACTCGGCGGTAGAGGGCCCGCCGACCCCGGATGTGCTGCCTGCCCGTGATCGAGCTGCCGCAGGAGGCCGCGTGGGGCTGATCGTGCGCGACGCCCGGCTTCATAGGACCGCCGGGCTCGCTTCGGAGCCGGTCGACGTGCTGGTCGAGGGCGAGCGGATCGCCGCGATCCGGCGTAGCGGAGAGCTGGCCGCGGACGGTCGGACGGAGCTGCGCGCGGACGGCAGGCTTCTGTCTCCGCCCCTCGTCGACCCGCATGTGCATCTCGACGCCGTGCTGACGGTCGGCGAGCCCCGCCACAACGAGTCCGGCACGTTGATCGAAGGAATCCTGACCTGGGCGGATCGCAAGCAGACGCTGACCCGCGATGACGTCAAGGGGCGCGCGCGCCAGGCAATCCTCTGGGAGGTCGCCCAGGGGACGGGCCTGATCCGATCGCACGTCGACGTGTGCGACCCGTCGCTCACCGCGCTCCGGGCGCTGCTGGAGCTGCGGGAGGAGCTTCGAGACATCGTGGATCTCCGCCTGATCGCGTTCCCCCAGGACGGGATCCTGCGCTTCCCGGGCGGAACCGACCTCATGCGCGAGGCGATGCGCCTGGGATGCGACGTGATCGGCGGCATACCCCACTACGAGCTCACTCGCGAGGACGGCGTCGCCTCCGTCGAATTCATGTTCGACCTCGCACGGGAGACCGGGAAGCCGATCGACCTGCACTGCGACGAGACCGATGACCCGCAGTCGCGCTTCCTGGAGGTCGTCGCCGCGCGGACGATGCGTGACGGGATGGGCGGGCGGGTCGTCGCCGGCCACACGACGGCGATGGGTTCCTATGACGACGCCTACGCGTTCAAGCTCATCCAGATCCTGCGCCGGGCGGGCGTGACGATCGTGGCCAACCCGCTCGACAACATCGTGCTGCAGGGCCGCTTCGACACGTACCCCAAGCGACGGGGCATGACGCGGGTCAAGGAGCTCGACGCGGCCGGGGTGAACGTGGCGTGCGGCCACGACTCGATCATGGATCCCTGGTATCCGCTCGGTCGCGGCTCGATGCTCGACGCGCTGTCGATGCTGGTGCACGTCGGCCAGATGACCGGCCGCGCGGAACTGTTCCGCGCCTACGAGATGGTTACCACGAACCCGGCTCGCGCCGCGGAGGTCGAGTACGGGCTCGAGGAGGGCAGGCCGGCGAACTTCATCGTCCTCGACTGCGAGGACGAGGCCGAGGCGATCCGGCTGCGTCCCCCGGCCGTCTGGGTCGTCCGGCTTGGCCGGGTGGTCGCGGAGACGCAGCCCGCGCGGTCCGAGGTGCACGCCGGCGGCGAATCGGTGCCCGTGACGTTCACGATGCGCGATCTGAAGGGGGAGGCGCCCGCCTCCGCCCTTCGCGAGGGAGAAGGAGTGCACGCATGACGGCAGGAGCGTTGACTGGCGAAGGCATGCCCACCCGGGAGGGTGACCTTCGGATCGAAGCCCACGGGTTCGAGCCCATCCCGGAGTCGGCGCGTTACGGCTCCGTGAGCCGCGTCTTCACGGTGTGGTTCACGCCCAACCTGGTGCCGGCTGCGTTCTTCATCGGGACGCTGGCAGCAGCTGACTTCCTGAAGGTCGGATTCGTCACCGGTCTCGCCGCGATCGTTGTCGGGAACCTGCTCGGGTCGATCCTGGTCGGCCTGCTCGCGACGATGGGCCCCGGCACGGGTATGGCCCAGATGCCGCTTGCCCGCCTGGCATACGGAAAGTCGATCGTGCTTCCCGGTTTGCTGAACTGGCTCAGCTGCATCGGATGGGACGGGATCAACTCGGTCTTTGGCGCGGCCGCGCTCAGCCTGCTCACGGGCATCGATTTCGTCGTTGCCCTGATCGCGATCGTCGTCGTGCAGGGAGCCCTCGGCGTAATCGGATACGAGGGCATCCACACGTTCGAGAAGTACATGGCGATCGTGCTCGGCGTGATGTTCGCGGTGCTCACCGTTGCGATCGTCGCCCAGGGTGCGACGGGGACGAGCCGCACCGATGGACTTCCGGGAGCGGACGGCACGGGCGCGTTCGTGACCTTCACGACCGTGGTGGCGAGCTTCGTCCTCGCGTGGTCGCTGTATGCGTCGGACTACACCCGCTACCTGCCGCAATCGACGTCCCGCCTGAGTATCTTCTGGTTGACGGTGCTCGGCCTCACGCTGTCCGCGGGGTGGATCGAGCTGCTCGGACTGCTCGTCGCGGACAAGGCGACCGAGACAACCGTGGGGACGATCCGCGACATCCTCGGCGGTGGCGTCCTCGGGGCATTGGCGCTGATCGCGATCGCGATCGGCACCGTCGCTGTGAACGCGCTGAATGACTACACAGGGTCGCTGTCACTTCAGGCCGCGGGCGTCCGGGTGCCGCGCGTCTACTCGGCCGTCGTCGTGGCCATTCTCGGATTTCTGTTCACCCTGTACCTGAACTCGGGGAACCTCACTCACAAGTTTGAGACCTATCTGCTGTTCATCAGCTACTGGATCGCCCCGTGGGCGGCCGTGGTCCTGGTCGACTGGTGGCAGAACGGAGCGCGCGTCGACGTACGTCGACTCGTTGACTTTGGGCGGCTGCACGGTGGGGCCGTCGGCCTGGTTGCCCTGATCGCAGGCTTCGTCGTGTCGCTGCCGTTCCAGACATCGGAGCTCGGCATCGATCTTTACAAGTCTGGCTGGCCGGTCAACAACATCGCCTTCGACACGCTCCACGGCGCCGACTTCGCGTATGTCGTCGGATTCGTCGTAGCCGCGGCCGTCTATCTCGGGGGCTCGCTGTTGAGAGGCCGTTCGACTGCCGCGGCGATGGCCGAAGGCACCTGATCCGGCCGCCTTTCTTCGTGTAAATCGCGAGCCGGACGGCCGGCAGGGCCAGGCTGGCTAGGCGGGTGGCTCCGGCTCGCTGATCGGCGGTAAAAGGGGCCCGCCGGTGATCAGGCGCGTGCCGCGGCCGTGAGTCAGGAAGCTCCACGTCCAGCGGACGAGGACGATCAGCCGGTTCTGGAGGCCCATCAGATAGACGATGTGGATCGTCAGCCACAGGAACCAGGCCGGGAAGCCGCTGAACCGGCGGAAGCGACCCAGGTCCGCGACCGCCCGGGAGCGCCCGATCGTCGCGAGGCTGCCCTTGTCGTGATAGTGGAACGGCTCCGATCGCTGGCCGGACAGCCGGCGCCGGATCGCCCGGGCGACGTACTGGCCCTGCTGGATCGCGGCGGGTGCGACGCCCGGCACGGGTTGCCTGTCGCGCCACGGAACCAGGGCCAGGTCACCCGCCACGAAGATCTCGGGGTGGCCGGCGAGCGTCAGCTCGGGCGTGACAGGCAGCCGACCCGCCTTGTCCGCGGAGACGCCAGTCGCCACGGCGAGCGCCTTGCCGAGCGACGATGCCTCGACGCCGGCCGCCCAAAGCACCGTCCGGGTGGGTATGCGCTCGGACCTGTCGCCGACCTTGATCGTGACGGCGTTCTCGTCGACATCGGTGACGAACGTCCCGGTCCGCACCTGGACGCCAAGTTGCTCCAGCTGGCGGGCGGCCTTTCGGCTGAGCGAGGCGGGATACGTCGGCAGGACCCGCTCCAAGCCCTCGATGAGGACGATGTGCGCATCCCCGGGATTGATTGAACGGAAGTCGCGCTTGAGCGTGTCGTGGGCGATCTCGCCGAGCGCCCCAGCGAGCTCCACCCCGGTCGGTCCGCCACCCACCACGACGAACGTCATCCACTCGGAGCGGCGAACCGGATCGGCTTCGCGCTCGGCGGCCTCGAATGCGATGAGGATCCGGCGGCGCATCTCGAGCGCGTCCTCCATCGTCTTGAGGCCGGGCGCGAGCTTCGCCCACTCGTCGTGCCCGAAGTACGCGTGCTGGGCGCCGGTCGCCACGACCAGCGTGTCGTACTCGATCGGCCCGCCATCGGCCAGCAGAACCCGCCGCCCGACCGCATCGATCCCGACTGCCTCCGCGAGGAGAACCGTTGCGTCCGGGTCCTTGCGCAGGATCGCCCGGAGCGGCTGGGCGATCTCGCCCGGAGATAGCGCGCCGGTGGCCACCTGGTAGAGCAGCGGCGGGAAGAGATGGAAGTTCCGCTTGTCGAGGAGCGTCAGATCGACGCCCGCACCCTTGAGGCCGCGCGAGGCATACAGGCCGGCGAATCCGCCGCCCACGATGACGACGCGGTGGCCGCCGAGTGCCCCGGTCTTCGCCAACCCGCCTGCGTCCACGCCTTCCTCCTCGCTCCCAAGTCTATGCTTCCGGCTCGTGACGACGATCTCCGGGCCCGCCTACGTCGACGAGATACAGGCTGCGCGGCAGCGGCGCGAGGACAGGCTGCGCGGCGAGCAGAGCTGGTTCAACGTCGTGGGTCTCCACTGGCTGTCTCCCGGCACGTCCACGCTCGGAAGCGACCCCGCGAACGACGTTGTGTTGCCCGGTGGTCCGCCGGTCGTCGGCGCGATCGACGTCCGCGACGGCACCGCGTCCCTGCGCGCCACGTCCGCGGAAGCCACCGTCGGCGGCGAACACGCCGGCAGGCGGACGCTCGTCCCGGACACCGAGCCGAACACCACCTTCGTGGGCGTTGGCCGTGTCCGCTTTCACCTGATCGTGCGTGGCGGCAGGCTCGCCCTCCGGGTCGTGGACCTGGAGAGTCGCGCTCGCCGGTCGTTCGCGAGCCTCGACTACTTCGCCATCGATCAACGCTGGCGGTTGGAGGCTGCCGTCAGCCCGCCCTTCCCCTCGCGCGAGGCATTTCCGAGCGTCCTGGGTGGCGAGGCCCTGGAACAGGTCGCCGGCGTCGTCTCGTTCCTCGTCGATGGGCAGCGGTTCGAGATCCTCGCGCTGCAGGAGGACGGCAGCGACGGCCTCTTCCTGATCTTCGGCGACCTGACCAACCGGGAATCAACGTACGAGGCGGGCCGATATCTCTACACGCCTCCAGTCGTCGACGGGCGGGTGACGGTCGACTTCAACCTCGCGCTCAATCCGCCCTGCGCGTTCACGCAAGCGGCGACGTGCTCGCTGCCGCCGCCGCGGAACCGCCTCCCGATTGCCATCACGGCAGGTGAACGGCGCTACGGGGGGATGCTGGCCGGCGAGTGACGCGCCCGGCAGGGTGGCGGGACCCTGGTTCGCCCTGGCGTCGCGCTCAGGCGGGCGCGGCCAGCCCTCCTTCAACGTCCACGACCGGCGCGACGTGGGCGTCGAGCTGCGGGAACAGCCGATGCACGACGAAGACGCCCAGCAGGCAGAGCAGCCCGCCCGTCACGACCGACGCCTGCACGCCGATCAGCGCGGCCACGGCGGCGGCCTCGATGTCACCGAGGCGTGGGCCGCTGGTGACGACCAGGATGTGAATCGCGGTGACCCGACCGCGCAGCTCGTCCGGCGTCTCGAGCTGGACGATCGTGGAGCGGAACACGGCCGACAGCACGTCGGCGGCGCCCGCGACCGCCAGAAACAGCAGGGCGAGCGGGAACGAGAAGCTCGCCAGGCCGAAACCGACGATCGCCGCTCCCCAGGCGAGAACTGCCACGATCACCGCCCTTCCGCGACGCCGGACCGTGGTCACCCATCCGGACAGGAATGCGCCGAGGAATGCCCCGACCGCGGGCGCGGCGGCCAGCAGCCCAACGCCGATGGCGCCGACGCCGAACACGGACACCGCCAGCGCCGGGAACAGGCTGGTCGGCATGCCGAAGATCATCGCGTTCAGGTCGATCGCGAAGGTCGACAGGATGAGCGGGCGGCGGCGGGCGAACCGGAGGCCCTCCAGGATGGCACTCAGGCTCGGACGGACGGCTCGGTCGAGCGGTGGCAGCGGAGAAATGGCCAGCAGGGTGCCGATCGCGGCGCTGAACGAGACGACATCGAGCGCGTAGGCCGCCGGCAGACCGACGGTCGCGATCACGATGCCGCCGACGGCGGGGCCGACGATCGAGGCGGTCTGCAGGTTGAGCTGGTTCAGGGCGATCGCCGCCGGAAGCCGCGCCGCCGGCACCAACCGGGGGATCGCCGAGGAGCGCGCCGGCTGGTCGATCGCGGCGAGACTGGCCGCCACGAACGCGACGGCAAGGATCGCGAGGAGTGGCGGAGAGCCCGAGAGCGCGAGCCAGGCCAGCGCGAGACTGCACAGCGCGAGGCCCGATCCCGTGATCAGCAATAGCCGCCGCCGGTCGACCGCATCGGCGATCGCCCCACCCCCCAGGGAGAAGGCCAGGATCGGAAGCAGCTGGACGGCGGTGAGCAGGCCGACGGCCAGGGTCGATCCGGTGAGGACGTAGACCTGGTACGGCAGTGCGATGCGGGTCATCTGGTTGCCCATCCCGCTCACGACCTGGCCGCCCCAGAGGTAGCGGTAGTCGCGGTCCAGCCGCAGCGGCGTCACGTCGAGCAGCACGCGCCGGAGCTGGCGGCCACCACGGCCGCCGCGTGGCCCCGTCGTCAGGATCGAGGCCAGTCAGTCATCTGAGGAGGCGGGCGCGGGCTAGCGGTCGCGCTCTCCCGCGGCGAGTGCGGCCTGGGCGGCCGCCAGACGAGCTACCGGAACCCGGAACGGCGAGCAGGACACGTAGTTCAGCCCGATCCTGTGGCACGCGGCGATGGACGCCGGGTCGCCGCCGTGTTCGCCGCAGATCCCGACCTCCAGGGAGGGACGGGCCGAGCGGCCCTTGGTGACCGCCATCTCCATCTCGGACACGATCACCGGGTCGAGGGTCTGGAAGGGGTTCTCGGGCAGGATCTTGTCCTCGACGTACTTGAGCAGGAAGCCGCCCTCGGCGTCGTCGCGGCTGTAGCCGAAGGTCATCTGCGTCAGGTCGTTCGTGCCGAAACTGAAGAATTCCGCGTGCTCGGCGATCTGGTCGGCGACCCAGCAGGCACGCGGGATCTCGATCATCGTGCCGAACTTGTAGTCGACCTTGAGGCCGGCCGCCTGCTCGACGGCCCGTGCCTCCGCTTCGAGGATGCGACGCGTCTCCTTGAGCTCGTTCACGTGGCCGACGAGCGGGATCATGATCTCCGCGCGCGGGTCGCCACCGGCCCGCTTGACGGCGATCTGCGCGTTCAGGATCGCCCGCGTCTGGACCTTCACGAAGTCCGGGATCAGCAGCCCCAACCGGCAGCCACGGAGCCCGAGCATCGGGTTCTGCTCGTGGAGAGCGTTCGCGGCCGCGAGCAGCTCGCGCGCCTTCGCGTATTCGGGCTGGCTCTCGGGCGTCCCGGTCGCGTCGAACCGCGTGACCTGTTCGATCAGCTCCTCGCGGTTGGGCAGGAACTCGTGGAGTGGTGGATCGATCAGCCGGATGACGACGGGCAGGCCGTCCATTGCCCGGAAGATGCCCTCGAAGTCGCCCTGCTGGAGACCTTCGAGCTTCGCCAGGGCGGCATCGAACGTGGAGACGGCCTTCTGCTCCTCGGTGGTCAGGTTCCCACCGGCCTCTGCCTTCGCCTTCGCGCGCGTCGCCGCAAACGCGACGAGGATCGCGCCGCGCACGATTTCGAGCCGCTCTCCTTCGCGGAACATGTGCTCCGTGCGGCAGAGGCCGATGCCCTGCG
Organism: Candidatus Limnocylindrales bacterium; assembly: GCA_036506235.1. Lineage (GTDB taxonomy): Bacteria > Chloroflexota > Limnocylindria > Limnocylindrales > CSP1-4 > CF-16. Next base: position 14,728 of record DASXSA010000047.1, read on the forward strand.
CGCCGTAGCTTCGAGCCTGGGCGGCTTCCTCCGGCTTGTCGGCGTTGGTCCACACCTGGAGGCGCCGGATCTCGTCGGCCCAGCCCAGGATTCGCTGCAGGTCGGGCTGGTCCTCGAACCGCGCGGAGACCGTCGGCAGCGCGCCCACGAAGACCTCGCCGGTCGAACCGTCGACGCTGATCGGATCGCCCTGCCTGAAGGTCACGTCGCCGGCAGTCGCGGTGCCCTTGGCATAGTCGATCTGGAGGACGGCGCAGCCCGCGACGCACGGCTTGCCGATCTGCCGCGCAACCACCGCAGCGTGGCTCGTGGCACCGCCTCTCGCGGTGAGGATCCCCTGGGCGACGGCCATCCCGTGGAAGTCGTCGGGCGACGTCTCGATGCGTACCAGGACGACCTTCTCGCCTCGGCCCGCCCACTCGACCGCGGTATCGGCCGAGAAGACGGCCTTGCCGACGGCCGCGCCGGGTGACGCGTTCAGGCCCCTCGCGACGCGCGTGGCCTTGGAGCGCTCCCGGGGGTCGAACTGGTCGCGGAGGAGCTGGTCGACATGGGCCGGCTCGATCCGCTGGAGTGCCTCTTCCTTGCTCAGGATCCCCTGCTCGACCATGTCCACGGCGATTCGGACCGCGGCCGCCGCCGTGCGCTTTGCGGCGCGCGTCTGGAGCATGAACAGTCGCCCGCGCTCGATCGTGAACTCGAGGTCCTGGACGTCCCGGTAGTGCTCCTCCAGGCGGCCGGCGATCCGCTGGAACTCGTCGTACGCCTGCGGCAGGTCCTGCTCGAGCTGGGCAATCTTCTGCGGTGTGCGGATCCCGGCAACGACGTCCTCGCCCTGTGCGTTGGTCAGGTACTCGCCGTAGAGCGTCTTCTCGCCGGTGTTCGGGTCGCGGGTGAAGGCGACGCCCGTCCCGGAGTCGTTGCCCATGTTCCCGAAGACCATCGTCACGACGTTCACCGCCGTCCCGAGGTCGTGCGGGATCTTGTTGTATTCCCGGTAGTCGCGCGCTCGCTTCCCGAACCAGGACGCGAAGACCGCCTTGATGGCGAGGTCCAGCTGCTCATATGGGTCGGCGGGGAATTCGCGACCGGTCTCGCGGTGGACGATCGCCTTGAACTCGTCTGCGACCTCACGCAGGGCGGCCGCGTCGAGGTCTGTGTCCTGTTCGACGCCCCGCGCGTGCTTGGCGGCGTCCAGCGCCTCGTCGAACTTCGTGCCGTCGACGTCCATCACGATCCGGCCGAACATCTGGATGAAGCGCCGGTACGCGTCCCACCCGAACCGCTCGTTGCCGGTCAGGGCGATGAGTCCCTGGAGCGTCTGCTCGTTTAGGCCGAGGTTGAGGACGGTGTCCATCATGCCGGGCATCGAGAACTTCGCGCCTGAACGCACGCTTACGAGCAGGGGGTTGGGAGCGTCGCCGAAGCCCTTGCCGGTCTCCCGCTCCACTTCCTTGACGGCTTCCAGGACGTCGTCCCAGAGGCCTTCGGGCAGCTTCTCGCCGGCGGCGAAGTAGTCGTTGCAAGCCTCGGTCGTGATCGTGAAACCGGGCGGGACCGGGAGGCCCGCGTTGGTCATCTCGGCCAGCCCCGCACCCTTGCCGCCGAGCAGGTCGCGCATGTTCGCGTTGCCCTCCGCCCGGCCCGCTCCCCAGGAATAGATGTAGCGCTTGGTCGCGCGGTGCTGGCGTTCCGTGGCACGTTCAGGGGGAGGGGCGACGGTGTCGGCCATGGGAGGAGGGCTCCTTGCACGCGTGATGGCTGCGGCCCGCAGGCAAACGATGGGATCGGCGAAATCATACCGTTGGCCGGGGCTCAGTCTCTTTTCGCGCCGATCAACCGTGCTTTTCGGTCGCGAGATCCGGCTCGGGCGCCCCTGGGCGCGCCCGACGGTGGCGTGACGGGCCCGGCTACACTTCCGGCCGATGACCGACCTGGCCACCGATACGCGCACGATCGCGCGCGAGGCACCCCAGTACAACGCGACGCTCGTCCGCCGCGAGGACGAGACCGAGAGCCTCTGCTACGTCTGGGTTCGCTTCGACGCCGAGCCCACACCTTTCGATGCGGGCCAGTACATGACGATCGGGGTGTTCGCCGACGAGCGGCTCGTCCAGCGGCCCTATTCCGTGGCGTCTGCGCCGCACTCCGCGGGTACGGAGGGCTACGAGTTCTACGTGCGGCTGGTGGAAGGCGGGCAGTTCACCCCGCTGCTCTGGCGGCTGCCGGTCGGCCACCCGATGCGCATGATCGGCCCGAAGGGCAAGTTCCTGCTCGAGCCCGACGACCAGCGAACGCACATCTTCATCTCGTCGGGCACGGGCAATGCGCCGTTCGTGGCAATGATGCGCCACCTCCTGAAGGAAGGAGGGCCCCGGCCGGTCGTGTTCCTCAACGGCGTGTCATACGAGCGCGACCTCGGCTACCGGTCCCTGGTCGAGGGCTGGGAACGGTCCCGCGAATACCCCGTGACATACATCCCGACCGTTTCCCGGCCGAAGGACCCCGCCAACGCGGGCTGGACCGGCCGCACCGGTCGGGTCGAGTCGATACTCCCGTCCGTGCTCGACGAGCTCCGACTCACGCCTGACAACTCGATCGCCTATATCTGCGGCAACCCGGACATGATCATCTCCGCCGAGGAGACCTTGCTCGGGCGTGGCTATCCCGAGGCGCAGGTCAAGAAGGAGCTCTACTGGCCGAAGGGCAAGGAGCCGCGCGGCGCCGCAGCCGCCTGACGCCGAGGCCGCGCGAGGCAGAGGCCCGCGCGAGGCAGAGGCCCGCGGGCCCCTAGCTTGCCGCCATTGACGAACTCACGGCGCCAGGACGCAAATATCGGCCGCCGCACTCTTAACGCCCAGTGCCACCCCAGGTTGCGTGGGTGCGGGCCCATCGAGCCGTCCCATTACGTTGCGAGGTGCTGAACACCCGGGCGCCTGACGCGTAGGGGCGCGGGGCGTCCGGCGTTACCACTTCCTTGACCGATATCCGAGAGGAACACGAGCGCTGAAACGCTTTCCTCGGGTCGGCGCAACCATGCTCGAACGGCCCGGCCGCGGACGGGAAACATCACATCGACGGTCGACGAATAACGATGCACCAGGCGGCGCTGAGCGTCAGTGTCGGGAAGGACGAGCAGCCGCGCCGATGCCTCCGGGACCCAGCCAAATCGTTCGCGGCAGAGACGCGTGCTGGCGATACGAACTTTCTCGTCGAGCTTCCGTCCTGTTTGCTCAACCGATGCGAGTTCGGACTTGACCTCGGCCACGAGCAAGGTCCGCGTCCGCCCGTGGCCAGCCAGCACGTCGATCGACCCACGTTCGCCATACACCGAGTGCGTGATCTCGATCGCCACCTCCCACCCCGCCTCGCGCAAGGTCGTGGCAGCGGCCCCAACGAGTGTCGCATGCCGCTCGTCCATGAGCCGATCGAGCGCGCCTCCCCGCCACATCACCATCCCCTCGAAACTAGCGTCGACCGCGGCAAAGATCCTTCGGATTGTCTGGAGTGAGAGGGTTCCAACGTGACCACGCTCGAGCACGGAGATGGTCGACTGCGATACGCGGGCCAGTCTCGCCACATCGGATTGCCGAAGCCGGCGGCGACGTCGCAACGCGCGCAACGATCGTCCAATGCGGCCGTCGTCCATCGGCCATCATCGTGAGCCTCGGCTCTTCACCGCTGCTTATCTGAAGGTGGCAACCCCGCGAGATGGAGCGTGGGGTTGACGGTTACGGGCGGGCGGCCGCCAGTCGATCGAGGATGGCGACCTTCACGCCCTCCAGCGGGATGCGCTCCTGGGTCATCGAGTCGCGGTCGCGCACGGTGACGGCGCCGTCCTCCAGCGACTCGACGTCGACCGTGACGCACCACGGCGTGCCGATCTCGTCCTGGCGGCGGTACAGCTTGCCGATCGACGCCGTGTCGTCGTAGACGGCCATTGTGTCGCGCCGCAGGTCGGCGACGAGGCGCTGGCAGAGCTCAACGATCTCGGGCCGCTTCTTGAGCAGCGGCAGCACGGCGACCTTGTACGGCGCCAGCTGCGGGTGGAGTGCCAGGGAGACGCGCGTCTCGCCGCGGACCTCCTCCTCGCGGTACGCGTCGATCAGGAACGTGAACGTCGCCCGGTCCGCTCCCGCCGACGTCTCCACGATCCACGGGATGAAATGCTCCTCGGTCGCCGGGTCGAAGTACTCGAGGTTCTGGCCGGACGCCTCCTGGTGCCGGCCGAGGTCCCAGTCGCCCCGGTTGTGGACGCCCTCCAGCTCCTTCCATCCGAACGGGAAGCGATACTCGACGTCGACCGCCTTCTTCGCGTAGTGCGCCAGCTCGTCCGGCCGATGCTCGCGCGTCCGAAGCCGGCCGCCGGCGACGCCCCACGCCTCGTACCAGTCCCGGCGCCGTGCCAGCCACTCCTCGAAGTGACCGGTCGCCGTCTCTGGCCGAACGAAGTACTGCATCTCCATCTGCTCGAACTCGCGCATCCGGAACACGAAGTTGCCCGGGCTGATCTCGTTCCGGAACGCCTTGCCGATCTGGGCGATTCCGAACGGGATCTTCTTGCGGCTCGTCTCGCGGACGTTCCGGAAGTTGACGTAGATGCCCTGCGCCGTCTCCGGCCGCAGGTAGGCGACCGCCGCATCGTTCTCGACCGGACCGAGGAAGGTCTTCAGCATCAGGTTGAAGCGACGCGGCGGCGACAGCGGCCCGCCGTCGACCGGACACTTGAGGCCCAGCCGCTCGACCACGGTCGGATCGAGGAGCTCGCTCGGCGACAAATCTTCCGCGCCCGGAAGCTCGTCAACACGAAAACGCCGGTGGTCGGTCAGGCACTCGACGAGCGGATCGCTGAACTCCGCCACGTGGCCGGATGTCACCCACACCTGCGGCGCCATCAGGATCCCGGCGTCCAGCCCGACGATGTCATCGCGCAGCTGAACCATCGTCCGCCACCATGCGCGCTTCACGTTGTTCTTCAGCTCGACGCCGAGCGGCCCGTAGTCCCAGACGGCGTTGATGCCGCCGTAGATCTCGCTGCTTGGGAAGATGAAGCCGCGCCGCTTGGAGAGCGAGACGATGGTCTCCAGGTTGGCGATGGCAGGCGCGACGTCCTCGTCAGGAACGGTGGGGGTGTGGGTCACGGAGCGCTCCGGTGGGCGGCCGGCCTTGGCAGGGACGGACGCGGGTGGGCTGGTCGCGCGATGCTAGCAGACGGCCCCTGGTCGCCCGTCGGCCGCCATCAGGCGGAGCGCGCGTTCAGGTCGCGATCGATACCGAGCGCGGCGCGCGGACCTCGTCGAGAAAGGCGAGCGATCGCGGGTCGCGCTCGAGCGCGTAGCGCAGGAACTCCCGGAGCGCGATTTCGGCGGCACGTTCGGCATCCTCCGGGAGGCGCAATTCGGCGAGCCCCTCGGCATCCATCCGCTGGTAGGCCTTGAGCAGCTTCAGCGCATCGGCCGAGATGGCCGTTCGGGGCGCGGGCGGCCCAGGGCAGCGCTCGCACAGGACCCCGCCGAGGGGCGGCACCCAGCGGTACGACTCGCCCGTCTCCAGGACCCGGTCGCACTCGACGCAGCGATCGACCTCCGGCCGGACGCCGAGCTCGTCCGCCAGTCGCATCTCGAACCAGCGGGCGACACGCGCCGGGGCCATCTCCGCGTCGAGCAGCTCGTACGCGCGATGGAGCAGCGCGTACAGGGGTTCGGCCGGGTGCCGCTCCTCGAGTGATCGATCCGCCAGCTCCGCGAGGTACCAGGCGGTGGCTGCCGACTCGAGCGAGTCCCGAAGCTTGAGCCACGCATGCCCGACCACCACCTGTGTGACGACATCGAACGTTCGTCCACGAGCGAGCTGGACGCGGAGTTCGGCGAACGGCTCCAGGCTGCCGCCCACCCGGCTGGTCGGCCGGCGAATGCCCTTGGCGATCGCCTTGAGCTTGCCCATCTCGGGTGTGATCAGGGTCAGGACGCGGTCCGCCTCGCCAAGATCGAAGTGGGACAGGACGATGGCATCGGTCACGAGCATCCGCGGGGTCGGCACCTTCGCACCCTAGCATGGGCAGCCCACGACCAGCGTCCCGAATTTCCTGCGGAGGCGGTGATCCAGAACGCGCACTGCTGCGAATGCATCGCAGATGCCGGTGCGGAACGCGTCCCCCGCACCGGTGTCGTTTTGCGTGCGTGGCGCTGGTGGCGCTCGTGGCGCCGTGCCTGCTCGCGGTACCGTGACGGAGCAACAGGCTACTCCGTCCTAGCGCGTTTGCCGGTCGGCCGGTACACTCGTCGGCGAGATGACGGAGACGCCGACCCGCCTCGAGATCGCGACGCTCATCGCCGAGACGGAGGACGAGATCCTCAGACTCGTCCAGGATCGCGATCCCTCCACGCACG
>DASXSA010000048.1:0-13801 GCA_036506235.1 Candidatus Limnocylindrales bacterium
AGGCTGACCGTTCCGGCCAGCGTGCCATCCACTCGCCAGACCTTCAGGGTGAGCGAATCGAACGCGAGCGTGTTCGTCCAGCGGATGCGAAGCCGGTCCCGCGATCCGTCGGCGTTCGGGGAGAAGGCGCGGTAGCCCGTGGCCGAGGCCGATGAGCCGAGGCTGGCCAGGCCGCCGTCCGAGAAGCCAAGGCCGGAGATCCCGGCGTCGACGAGGGTGCTGTTCGGCGCCACCGCAGGCGAAACGTAGGTGGTGGTCGAGCTGCTCGTGGCGACCCAGACGCCGTTCTGGGCATATGCCACGGGCTGCCATTCCGTGATCGGGCCGGTGAACTGGTACCAGGTGTAACCGTCCGCGGCCACGGGGCCGGCGGTGATCGCGAGGATGTCGCCGGTATTGAGCGTCCCCACCGACACCGCCGATGTGTCGTGGCCGGTGCGCACGGCCAGCCCGTCCACGCGCACGCGTCCGAACCCGCCGACGGCGAGGCCGGGCGTCGCGTCGTAGACGGACGCCACGTTCCAGCCGCTCACGTTGCCGTGGCTGTCAGTCGCGCGGGCGCGGAAGGCGTAGGAATGGCCGTCCCTGCCGAGGTAGACGTCGCTGGTCGCGGTCGTGCTCGTCAGCCACGTCCCCCACGCGCCGCCGTCGGCCGAGACCTGCACGTCGTAGCGGGCGATGTTGCTGTCGTCGATGGCCCGCCAGGTCACGACGAAGCCGCCATCGCGCTGCTTCGGCGCAAGGTTCCTGATCCCGGCGAGCGGGGGCGTCGTGTCGTAGAGGAACTTCGTTCCCAGCTCCTGCCACAGCTCCGTCCGCGAGCCGTCATAGCCGAGCGCCCACATGCCGACGCCGCGCAGGCCCGCCCGATTGACGAGGTCGTAGCGTCGGCCGAGAGAGATGGCGTCGTCGTAGTAGACCTGCCGCCAGGTCGTCACGCAGCCGTACGTCGACGTGCAGTTCTGCTTCTGGTACGCGATCCACGGCGACTGCTCGACGGAGTCCCACCTGCGGCCGTACTGGCTGGCGAGCGGGACGACGTTCTCGTAGTTGACGCTCACCGACGTGCCGTACTTGGTGCCGCTGTGCGTCGCGGAGCGGACGGCGTCCGAGACCGTCGACCACGCGCGCCCGTAGTAGGGGACGCCGAGGATCAGCTTGGACGGGGCGACCCGCGACGCGAACGACGCAACTGTGTCGGTGAGGTCATAAGCCGGGCCGGTCAGTGGGTCGATCGATCCCGCTGTCCCCGAGCTCGCGGTCCGATAGTCGTAGCCCATGATGAAGATCGCGTCGGCGCCGCCCGGGGCCGTCGCGTTCTCGATTGGGTAGTTGCCGATCCGGCCGGTTGTGTCGAAGGTCAACTGATAGCCAGTGGCGTAGCTGTTGAGCTGCGTCCGCAGTGTGCGGACGAACGCCGTGAACTCGTCCGAATAGCCGGACACGATTGGCTCGAAGTCGAGGTTGACCCCGTCGGCCCCGCGGTCGTGGACCGCCTTCGCGACCTGGCGCGCGAGATTCAGCCGGGCCGTCGAGCTTCCGAGCAGGGCCGCCTGGGTGCTGGCTTGGCTGGAAGTCCACGCGAACACCGAGATCGTCAGCACGACCCGGGTCCCTTTCGAGTGGGCCGTGCTCATGATGCTGCTGAGCCTCGAACTGGTCCATCCCGCCCAGCCGGTCGTCAGCGTGCCGTCGCTGTTGCGCTTGCGCAGGTTCCCGTACCGATCGGCCCCAACCGAGAAGTAGGCAATGGTCGAGAGCACGTTGTAGTTGAGGACCATGCCGGTGTCGTTGACGTTCCAGTACGGCAGGAAGCCGAACACCTGGCGGCGGAGCGCGGAGCTCGCGGTCATACCCTCGCCCGCGAGAGGGCTCGTCGTCGACAGCGAGGCTGTGTCGGCGGGGAGCGGGTTCGCGCTCGACTGGTCGACGTCAGCATTCCGCGGAGCCACCGGGTCCGTCTCGCCTACCGGACTGCGAGCGATCTCCAGGCCACTCCTGCGACCTGCCGGCAGGCTGCGTGGCGCCTTGCCATCGACCGGCCAGCCATCGTCGAGTCTTGGGCGGAACGGGACGCCGACGCGACCGCCCGGCGTGAACCTGATGTGGTCGCCGGCGTGCGCCTCCGCCTCCTCGTACTGAATGCCCGGCTCCAGCCCGGCGGCATCGCCGTGATTGTTCGCCGTGGGCGCTTTGGTCGAGGAGGTCACGTCGCGGATCGGCGTGAATCGCGCCGGCAGGGACGTCGTCTCGCCGCCCGCCGCGGCAGCGGGTGCCGAAGTGTCAGATGAGGCTGAGCGGGAAGCGGTGGCTGTGCGATCGGCTGCAGCCGGGATGGCGGTCGCCGGCGCGGCGAGGACGGCGGCGAGGGCGGTGATCGTCATGGCGCTCGCGATCCGCCGGCCGAGGCGTCGAGACGTGGTTGAAGCGACGGGGCGGGGGTCGAACGGGTGCAATGAGCTTCCCTCTCACGACGGAAATGCCTCCCCCGCCCGGACTCGGCGAAGGCAGCGCGGCAGCGAGGGCACCGTAGACCGGGCCCGGTGGCCGAACAATCCCGACGATGGTCCGTTCTGCGGCCGGTACCGTCCGGTCCGGTGCGGAGGGGTACGGATCGGCCACGTCGCCCGACTGGCTGCCGGAGCGATGGCGGTCAGCTCAGTGGAGCGGGAAGGTAACGGCGCTCCACTGGAAATGGCCCGCCGCGTCGTACCCGTTCACACGGATCTTCAGCGTGCCCGCGTTGCCGGCGCTGCTCAGCCGAACCGTCACACGATAGGACGTCGTGCTCACCCTGGTCATCGTGACGGTGCGCGTCGTGACGCCCGGCTGGTAGACGAGCAGCTTCGGGCTGGCGTTGAGCGGCTCGGCCGTGGTCGCCGTGAAGGTCAGGGACTGGCCGCGCCCCGGCGTCGCGTCGCTGGACGAGATCTTGAACGCGTCGGCGCGGACTGACGCCCGAGTGACCGAGGCGAGAACCCCGTTCGTGGCCTCGACGGTCGAGGTGTAAACACCTCGTGGCACGTAGGCGCCGGCCTGGTTCCTGCCACTCCAGTTGAAGGCATAGCTGCCGGCCGCCAGCGCGGCATCTCTGAGCCGCGTGTAGACGACCTGCCCTGCGGCGTCACGCACCGCCCAGGTCACCGTTGCCGCCGAGCGGAGCGTGAAGCTGAGGCGCGTCCTGGTCGACACGGTGTCGGCGTCCTGCGGAAAGAACAGCACGGGCGATCCGGTAACGAAAGCGACGGCGCCGTAGACGTCGACCGTCGAGGATCGGCCCGCGCCGACGTTGCCAGCGAGGTCTCGAGGCCACAGTTCCACCGTGTACGTGCCGTCCGGCACGATCGCCCCGGCGTCGTTGTCCCCGAGCCAGGTAACAGCGCTGCCGCCGGCCGCGGTGCTGGTTGCGAACGAGCGCACGGTGTTTGAGGCGCCGTTTAGAACGTCGGTATCGATGAACCCGGCTTCGGTCGTGTCGAAACCGACCTTTATCGAATCGGTGTTCCCGTCACCGTTCGGCGAGAACGTCGGAGTGGTAGCCGCGGCTGGCGGCGCGCTGAGGCTGGGCGCGACGGTGTCGACGGCGATCGTGTCGCTCTTCGACCCCGACGGGTTGCCCCATGCATCGTCCGCTCGGACGACCACCTGATAGCTGCCGTCGGCGACCGGCAGGCCGCCGACCTTGCCGTCCCAGCTCGCAGAGTAGGTGTCGCCGCTGCCGCGGACGGTCCGCAGGACCGTCCCGTCGGTCTGCTCGAAGCGGGCGCTCCAGTTCACGGTTTCGCTGAAGCGGCCGGAGACCGTTAGGCCGTCCTGGCGGCCGTCGCCGTTCGGCGAGAACGCGCCCGTCCCGTCGTCGAGCGTCCAGACGTTCGGCCCAACGCTGTCGCGCGGCTGCAGGTCGCCGCCGGACATGTACCCCGAGCGGGCTCCGTCCAGCGTGTGCACCGCGAAGATCGGTCGGCCGTCGGGTGCCGTCCCCGCCCGGCTGTCGACGCGCACGGCCGTCCCCAGGGCGAGCGTCGCCGGCGGCAGGCCGGTCCCGGGGTCGTTCGTGAGCGTGGCGTCTGGGTAGAGGCCCGCGGCATCGCGGTTCACCGAGGCCGCGCCCGGGACCACGAACGTGGATGGGTCCCCACCGGTGTAGGCATACCGCGCGCCGGTGATGTCGGCCGTCTGAAGCTTGAGGTCGCCGACCAGGGAGCGGCGGAACGGCCCGGTGCGTGTCTCGGGGTCCGACTCGGCCGTGGCCCAGGCTGTCCGGACGCTCGGGAAGCTGACCACGTTGCCGTTGGCGTCGGTCATGTTCCGCCAAAGCTGATCGATCGTCTGGTGAGTCGTGAACAGTGCGCGAACCTCTTCCACCGCCCCGTGGTAGGCCTCGGCGATGACGGCCCGTGCGCCGGTCTGCAGCCAGCCGGCAGCGAAGTTGTCGAGGCGCTGATGAGCGACGCTGATCGTCGGCTCGGGAACGCCGGGCTCACTGTTGCCGGCGGAGTAGCACAGGTGGTTCAACAGCACGACCGCGTTGGGCGCCAGGCGGATGTCGCGCGCGAGGTAGTACTCGCCCCAGTACTGAGTGGTCGTGTTGTCCGACGTCGTGTCCTTCGGGTTCAGCCCGAGGCCGTCCTTCGTGTACGGCTGGTAGGGCGCATAAGGACTGGGCCAGCCGTTGCCGTGGCCCATGTTGATGACGACCGACGCGCCCTGGAGGGCCATCTTGACCCTCGCCCACGTCGCATGGGGCGTGTAGATCTTGACGACGTTGTTCGTGTACTTGAGGGCCTCGGCGGCAGCGGCATTGGCATCCGACCAGTAGTAGCTCGTCATGCTGGCCACCGGGCCGACGATGATCACGACCTTGGGATTGGCCGGCGGCGTCGCGGTCGCAGCACCGGCCGACGGGACCCCCAGGCCGGCGAGCAGGACGAGGCCGATCGAGCCGGCCAGAACGAGCTTCCGCATGAACCCTCCCCGGACCGCTCGAACGAGCGGCGGGATGACGCGCGATGAGTACGCGAGGAGGGTGTCCTGACCGGTCGGCAGCGCTCAATCGCGGGATGGTCACGTGCGCCATGGGCCCATCGGGGCGACGCGGGTGCGGAAGATGCAGGAGCGGTGGGGTCGAGTGGCGCCCGGGACACCGGGGCCGTCGCACGTTGCGGTGCGCGGTAGCACCGGTGAGACCGGCGGCCCGCGGCTGCGAGTTCAGCCGCCGGCGTCCTCGGCGGCGAGTCGGCGGAGCAGCTCGGCGAGGGGTGGATTCGTGCGATCGCGGTCGGAGAGGATCGGGATGCCAGGCCCGGGGCCGGCCGTCGGCCACGGGACCCCTACCGCCGGATCGTCCCACGCGAACCCCAGCTCGTCGGAGCCGTCGTACTCCGCGGTGACGAGATAGCACACCTCGAGCTCGTCGAGCGCCAGGAAGCCGTGGGCGACACCGGTCGGGATCACGAGCCAATCGTCGGCCGCCAGCTCGTGCGTCTCGACGATCGGGCGCGAGCCGTCGCCCGACAACACGGGTCGCACGTCGACGAGCGCGACGAACACGCGGCCGCGCGTCACGACCCAGTAGTCGAGCTGGTGCCGGTGGTAGTGGAGGCCACGGAGAACCCCGGCGGCGGAGGTCGAGAGATTGGCCTGCACGAACCGTGCGTCCGCCCGTCCCGTCAGGCGGGGCTCGATGTCGGCGAAGGCGCTCGCGCGCCAGAGCTCGCGAAACGCGCCTCGCTCGTCGGCGTGCCGCTGGAGCCGCCCAGTGCGAACGCCTTCCAGGGCGGAAGAGCGCGGCGTTTCGGCGTCCGCGCTCATCGGTGGCACATGCCGCCGGTCATCAGGTCGCCGGCGCCGCCGCTTGCCTGAAGGTGGCGAGGTACTCCGCCAGGGCGACGGACCACGGCCGGAGCGGCACGTCGGAAGCGAGCACAGCCCAGGCCGGCGGGGTCGAAGCGCGCGGCCAGGCTCTGGAGGCGATCTCCTCGACGTCCTGGTCGATGCCTGCCTGTCGCAGGATCTCGCGTGCCCAGTCCGCGCGCGACACCGCACCCGCGTTCACCACGTGCAGCACCCCGGAGGCGCGTCCGTTCGCGAGCAGCCCTGCGATTGCCCGCGCCAGGTCCGGAGCGAACGTCGGGCTGCCGATCTCGTCCGACACGACGCGCAGGGGCTCGTGCGTGCGCGACGCGCGTTCGGCAGCCGCCAGGATCTTCGTGGGAAAGTCGTCGCCCGGCGGCCCGTAGAGCCAGGCGGTACGGATGATGGCGAGCTGCTCGCGGTGGCTCGCACGGTTGAACGCGTCCCGGGCCGCACGCTCGCCCTCAAGCTTGCTGTCGCCGTAGGCGTTGAGCGGGCCGACCCGGTCGTCGGGCGTGTAGCCCCGACCGTCCGCGCGGCGGCCGTCGAACACCTCGTTCGTCGAGATGAGCACGAGCCGGCTGCCCGCGCCGAGACAGGCCCGTGCCAGTGCCTCGGTGGCATCGGCGTTGCGCCGCTTCGCCAGATCGGGGTGGCGAGCGCACCCGTCGACGTCGGTCCACGCCGCCGCGTGGACGATCACCTCCGGTCGGTCCCGCCGGACCAGCCGATCCGCGGCCTTCAGATCGTCGAGGTCGTAGTCGGGTCGGCTCCACGTGGACACGACCTCCCAGGGCTGTTCCGGCGCTTCGGCGTAGTCACCGGGCGGGGCCGAGAAGGCATCGACCAGGGCGCGGCCCAGCCTCCCGCGTGCGCCGGTGATTGCGACGCGCATCAGCGGGCAGACACGTCGTCGCCGGCGGCGAGCTCGGCGACCAGCAACCCGTTCGCGAGCCGGGAGCCGTACTGGCGGTCGTAATAGGCGGTCCAGTCGCCGGACTTGCAGGCTCGCCACCACGGCTCGTTGTCCCGGAACCAGGCCACCGTCGAGGCGAGGCCCTCCCGGAAGTCCGTGCGATTTCGCCAGCCGAGTGCCCGGAGCCTCCCGCCGTCCATCGCGTACCGCCGATCGTGGCCGGGCCGATCCTCGACCTGCCGGACAAGCGACCAGGGCTTGCCGATCTCCTCGAGGAGCAGTCCGACGACCTCGCGGTTCGTGCGCTCCGTGTCGCCCGGGATGTTGTAGATCTCGCCCGCGGCTCCGTGGAGGAGCACGTGCTCCACGGCGAGCGCGTGGTCGGCGACGTACAGCCAGTCGCGGCGCTGGAGGCCGTCCCCGTACAGCGGCAGCGGCTGGTCGTCGAGGGCGTTGGTCAGGAAGAGCGGGATGAGCTTCTCGGGATGCTGGAACGGCCCATAGGTGTTGGACCCGCGAGTGATCACCACGTCCAGGCCGTAGGTCGCGAAATAGCTTCCGACCAGGAGGTCGCCCGCTGCCTTGGCCGCCGAGTACGGAGAGCGCGGTGCGAGGGGATCCGTCTCGCGGGCATGGCCGTCGGCCACCGAGCCGTACACCTCGTCCGTGGACACCTGCACGAGCCTTGGGGCCGGGCGAAGCCCTCCGTCGGCAGTCCGACGCTCGCCCGAAGCGACTCTGGCGGCCTCGGCTCGACACGCCTCGAGCAGCACGTGGACGCCAACGACACCCGTCGCAAGAAACGCCTCTGGCTCCAGGATGGAGCGATCGACGTGCGTCTCGGCCGCGAAGTTCACGACCGCGTCGGCTTCGGCGACGAGTGGGCCCACGACGTCGGGGGCTGCGATGTCTCCGTGGACGAACCGGAACCGCGAGGCCTGCTCGAGATCTGTTTCGATGGCCGCCAGGTTTGCCCGGTTCCCGGCGTACGTCAGCTTGTCGAGCACGGTGACACGGGTTCCGTCGCGTCGCCCGAGAATCTCGCGCACGAAGCAGCTGCCGATGAAGCCCGCCCCGCCCGTCACGAGCAGACGGCGGCCGGGCTCCGCGACCGGCGAGTCGCTCATGCCAGCGGGACGCGGACCGGTGCCGCAGCTCCGTCGCCGGAGGCGTCGGAGGCGGTCGCCTCGACCGGTCGCTGTGCGGGAGGTTGCAGATCACCTGCGGCGTCCGCCCGAGCGGCGAGTTCGGTCGCGCGGACCAGCGAGGCGACCGTTCCCGCGTCCGTCCAGTCGCCCTGGTAGATGCGCGTGTAGAGCCCGCCGTTGGGGATGTAGTGGTTCAGCACGTCGGTGATCTCGAACTCGCCGCGACCCGATGGGGCGAGGTGCTCGATCACGTCGAACGCGTCGGGGCGGAGGAAGTAGACCCCGATCGGAATGAGGTCGCTCTTCGGCTGGGCGGGCTTCTCCTCGAACCGGACGACGTTGCCGGAGGCATCCAGCTCTGCGACCCCGAAGCGCTTCGGATCGGGGACGCGATGCAACAGCGTGCCTGCACCCCACGCGCCCGCGTCGAATTCTCGCGCGATGTCGGCGAGGGGCGGGCCGTGGAGGATGTTGTCGCCGAGGACGCAGCAGAACGAGTCGTCGCCGACGAAGCTCCGCGCCAGGCCGATTGCGTGCGCGATCCCGAGGGCCCCGTGCTGGTAGCGATATGTGAGGTCGAGGCCGAAGTGCGACCCGTCGGCCAGGAGCTCGACGACGTCGCCGACGCTCTTCCCGCCGACGATGACGAGCACCTCCTGGATGCCCATCCCGGCCAGGGTCTCGATCGGGTAGTAGATCATCGGCCGGTCGTAGATCGGCAGGAGGTGCTTGTTGGTCACGATCGTGAGCGGGTAGAGCCGGGTCGCCGTCCCCCCGGCAAGCACGATCCCCTTCACGAGCCGCGCCCGTTCATGGCGCCACAGCGTAACAGCCGCTCAAGCGGTGAACGGGGACGTCGAGAGGCCGGTCGCGAGTCAGGGTTTGGGCGTCGCGCTGTGGTTCGGCGTCGCCGTCGGCGTGGCAACGCTGCACGGCTGCTCTCCGGCCGGGAGCGTGACACCCGTCGGCGCGCAGCCGCCCGGCGACTGGCCGGGAACGGGCAGGCCGCCCTCGTAATTCGTGATGACCAGCACGTATTCGAGCTTGCTCAGGTCGATCGCGGGCTTCACGAACGCGGTCTGGACGACGGCGTTGGGGTTGTGCTGGACATCGAGCACCTGGCCGATCAGGAGACCCTTGGGAAACGGGGATCTGACGCCGTTCTTGAGCTCGATCCCGGCGGTCAGGACCGCCTCGCCGTCGTTGACCGTCTCGGTCGCGTCGATGTTCTGCATCGCCAGGACCCCGCCGAGCTGGCCCGCTACCTCGCCGGTCGCCGAGCTGCCGCTGAGCTGGCCGATCACGACGGAGTTCACCGAGTTGATCAGCAGGACGTGGGCCGAGGCGGGGTTCGCGTCCGTCACCCGCCCAACCACTGCCCCGCCGCCAGCTACCACGACGTCGCCCGCGTTCAGCCCGGCGTCCGTGCCTCGGTCGATCGTGATGGTCATCTCGATGTTGGGGTCTTCGCGCGCGATGACTGACGCCGGCACGGTCTTGAAGTCGATGTTGCTGCGCAGCTGGAGCAGGTCGCTCAACAGCTTGTTCTGTCGCTCGATCTCGACGGCCCGTGTGTTCTCGCTCGCGAGGCGCTGGTTCTCGCGCTCGAGCTCCTCGTTGCGGGCGCGCAGTCGGTCGAGCTCGACGAATGCCCCGACCACCGAGCCCACGCCGTTGGCCACGCCCGATACGGCCGACTGCAGTGGCTTGAACGCGAAGCCGAACGCCTTCTGCAGCTCGGTGACGGGCGGCGTGCCCGAGATGCCCATCGCGGCCACGGAGAGCGAGATGAGAACGGCGTAGGTAATCGTGCGGCGCCGAGCCGTCCTCGAGGCGAGCAGTCGAGTGGTTGCCATCTCGCCCAGCCTACCGTTTACCTGCGCGAGCTGGCACCCTCATCGTTGAGACGGCACCCGTTCACCGAGGACCGAGGCGACGCTCCGCTAGCCATCGGTCCGAGGTTTCAGCGGGGCGGGCGCGCGTACGTGTCGGCGACGAGAACCCTGTCCATCTGCGGGTTGCCAAGCTCCTCGAGCACGAGGCCCGTCCCACGCGCGACGCACGTCAACGGATCGTCCGCGACGTGGACCGGCATCTGAGTCGCCTCCGCGACGCGGCGGTCGAGGCCCACGAGCAACGCCCCTCCGCCGGCCAGCACGATGCCCTGGTCCATGATGTCGGCGACCAGCTCGGGCGGCGTCTCCTCGATCGTGTCCTTGATCGTGTCGACGATCTGCTGGACCGTGGGCTCGATCGCGTCCCGGATCTGCTCGGCGCCGACTTCCACGCTGCGCGGAAGTCCCGTCAGCAGGTCGCGGCCGCGGAGCGTCACGCGCTGGGAGTCCCATTCGCCCGGCGACGCCGACCCGATAGCGATCTTGATGTCCTCCGACGTGCGCTCGCCGAGGAACAGGTTGTACTCGCGGCGGGCGAAGGCGACGATGTCCTGGTCCATCTCGTCGCCGCCCATGCGGATGCTGCGGCTGACGACGATGCCCCCGAGGCTGATGACGGCAACCTCGGTCGTGCCTCCTCCGATGTCCGCGACCAGGCTGCCCGACGCTTCGCTCACCGGCAGGCCGGCACCGATCGCCGCGGCCATCGGCTCCTCGATCAGCCGAGCCCAGCGCGCTCCGGCGTTGACGGCGGCGTCACGAACGGCACGCTTCTCGACCTCCGTCACGCCCGAGGGAATGCCCAGGAGCATGCGTGGTCGAGCGATGAGGCCGACACGGTCGTGGACCTTGTCCACGAAGTACTTGATCATCTGCTCCGTCACGTCGAAGTCGCTGATGACTCCGTCGCGCAGCGGCCGCACCGCCTGGATGCTTGCCGGGGTCCGGCCGACCATCCGCTTGGCCTCCGCCCCGATGGCCAGGACCCGCTTGGTCTTCGTGTCGATCGCGACGACCGACGGCTCGCTCATCACGATGCCACGGTCCTTCACGTGGACGAGCGTGTTCGCGGTGCCCAGGTCGATCCCGATGTCCCGCGAGAACAGGCCGAGCAGACGGTCGAACATGATCGAGGGCAGATCCTTCGTGGTGGTGGCCGGAGGCGTCCAGGGTGGGCACGCGGCTCCCGGCGGTGAGGCGAGCCCTGAGGTCGCTCGCGGGAAAGCCCGTGCAGTATAACCGCCTGCCCCAGCCCGTCCGGAGCAGTCCGGCGATGTCACGCCCGGCCCGCGCGATCGAAGGCCACCCCTCGATCGCGCAGCGACACGTACGCGTCGTGGCCGATCACGAGGTGGTCGAGCAGGTCGATGTCGAGCAGGCGACCGGCAGCCAGCGCCTCGGCCGTCAGGTGCAGGTCGTCGGCCGAGGGGGTCGGGTCGCCCGATGGATGGTTGTGGACCAGGATCGCTCCCGTCGCGTTGAGCCGGACCGCGTCGCGATAGAGCTCGCCGACGCGCACCAGCGACGACGACACGTTGCCCTGGTAGACGGTCACGACCCGAAGCACGACGTTCTTCGTGTTGAGCAGGACGACCCGCAGCTCCTCCTGCTCGAGGCGGCCCATCTGCAGAACGAGACGGTCCGCCACGTCGTTCGGAGCGCGGATCGTCCACCGTCCGGCAGGCCAGTCGGCCATGAGCCGCCGACCGAGCTCGAAGGCGGCCGCGAGCTGCGCGGCCTTGGCTCGACCGACGCCCGGGATCGCCTGCAGCTCGAGTTCGGTCGCACGCGCCAGGCCCGTCAGGCCGTCATGGCGGCCGAGGGCCGTTTCGGCGAGCTCGACTGCGCTGGCGCCCCGCGAACCCGAACCCCACAGGAGCGCGATGAGCTCTGCGGACTGGAGGCCGCCGGCACCGCGCAGTGCCAGTCGCTCGCGAGGACGCTCGCTGGGCAGCAGCTCGCGGATCGCGCGTTGGCCCATCCGATCAGAGACCTCACGGCGGGCGGTGGCAGGGCCAGGAGGCGGAGTGGCCGCGAGGCGTCCCCGGACCCGGACGACAGGAGCCCGCCGATTTCCCCTGCCATCCGGATCCCAGGGACGGTCGCGACTCTAGCGAGCGCCCCTCACCGCGGGCTCACCGGCGCCTTACTGGCGGCTTTACCCGGTGCGGACGGCTGACAGCAGCCGGGATCGTGTGGAATCAGGGAAGCTGGCTCAGCAGGAGCGCGATCGCGTTGAACGCAGAATGGAGCCCGAACGAGGCGTAGATCGAGCGTCGACCGAGGAACAGCCAGCCCAGCGCGAGGGCCACCGGGACTCGCGCGCCAAAGGCGATCAATGCCTGACGACTGCCCTCCGAGAAATCGACCGTGTTGACCGTCAAGACGTGCGCGAGCGCAAAGACCAGGCCGCCCTGCACGATCGCCCGCGTCATGCCATAGGTGCGCGCCCAGGCCGTCGTCGCGAACGCCCGGAAGAAGATTTCCTCCCCGATTGGCGCGACGATCGCCGCCGAGACCAGGTTGAGAAGCACATCGATCATGTTCGAGGCCGGCGGCAAGGGCGACTCCGGGCGGGTCCCGAGGAGCGCCACGAGCAACGCGGCGACGAGGACGGTCGCGAAAAGAACAGGCAGCGCCAGGACCGCGCCCCGGGCGATGTCCAGCGGAATCTCCCGGGCCGTGCGGCGAAGACCCATCTCTGACCAGCGGAGTGCCCCGGGGCCGATCACGAGCAGTCGGACCACTGCGATATAGACCAGGGCCTGGATCGTGATGCCGATCAGGGTCGCGAGGGGAGCGTCGGCGCGAAGCCCGAGCGCGACGAGCGGCCGGAACACGATCAGGGCGGCCAGGAACGTCAGCGGGATGACGGCGGCAAAGGCGAGGAAGGGCGATGGCCCCCCGTAAGCCTCTCCGCGCGCCCGTCGGTCGAGTGCCTGCGAACCGGCGCCCGCGACCAGCCCGATCGCGAGCAGTGCCAGCCCGATCGCGAACACGAGCGTCTTGACGAGTCCGGGGTCGGCGAGCCCACCGACGATGACCAGCCCGAAGCCCATGATCGTGCACAGCCAGCCGACGAGGAACAGGCCTGGGGCGGCCCGGCCTTCGAGGGTGAACGTCCGAAGCCCGGGACGCCCGGGAGGCTCGGAGTTCGGTGGCGGTCCGGGGTCCACGGATTGCTCGAGCGAGGCGGGTGGCCGGGGAGGCTCCTCTCCCTGGGGCCCGCCGCCGGAAGGGTGTCCTCCCCCGGTCAACGCTCCGGAAGCGGGTCTGTCGTCGGGCGGGCAGGCATCGCACGGGTGGCGCCCCGCGACCCTGTTCCGCGTAGCGAGGTTCGTCCACCAGATGCCACCACGGTCGCTTCCGCGGGAAGCGGCTCGCGGACGGCGTCACGTCCTCCCGGAATCTGCGCCAGCCCGGCCGCCGCGACCTCGCGCCGCTCGAAGTCCTTGCCGCACCACGCGCAGAGCGACCAGTCAAGCCCGACGAGACGGCTGCAGTTCGGGCACACGCGATTCAGGCGGGTCCGGCAGGTCGGGCAGATGATCCACTCGTCGTGGACCCGGCGTGCGCATGTGGGACACGTCTTGACCGCCTCTACCTCGGCGAGGAGTGCCTCCTCGGCCAGTGTCCGCTCGTAGACCTCGCCAACCTTCTCCTGGGGTCGAACGATCCGGTACACGAACACCGCGGCTGGAAACAGGAGCGGGGTCGAAACGATGATGAAGCTCGCCGCGAGATAGGGGACGAGGGGGTTCTCCGCCCGTAGCTGCATGTCGCGGAACGCCCAGTACGCGGCCGCCAGCCAGAGGACGACGAAGTAGACCGCGATCGCCTCCGCCGCCAGCTGAACGTACGGGTTGTTGACCACATCGCCGAAGGCTTTGCCGATCGTCTGGAGGATCTGGTCCATGCGCCCTGTGCGGAGCCTCCTGGTTCGGGGCTGAGCAAGTGGCTCGCCCCGTATGACGGGCGGGGCCGGCGCG
>DASXSA010000049.1:0-3559 GCA_036506235.1 Candidatus Limnocylindrales bacterium
AGCTGCTCCAGGACCAACTGCTCGAACGTTCGCGCGACCACGCCGTCCACCCACCGCTCCAGCGTGTGGCCGACGTCCTCGACCGATTCGCGCACGCCCAGCCCGACCTCGCTCTGGCCGAGATGGATGGGCTCGCCTCCCAGGTTCCGGACGGCCAGCTCGAACGACACGCGCGTCCTCAGGCTGGGCTTCTGGAACAGCAGCGCGATCGTTCGCCCGGCCAGCGGCTGCGTGGGCGACGGTCTGATCGCGGCCTTCATCCCGGCAGCCCGATCGAGGGCTGCTTCGAGTTCTTCTCGCGTGAGGTCACCGGCGGACAGGAAGTCCCGTCGCCGAAGGTCGAGCCGCCCAGCCTGCTGTCGACGGGAAGGTGCTTGCGGTGCGGGCGCGCGCGCGACGACAGCCATTGGGAGAGCCAGCTCAGCGTGCCTGGGCGGCCAGCGCGCCGTCCGTCACCGACACAGGCAGGTCCTCGAGGAGCGGCTCGGTCCACGTCCAGGCTGAGCCATGCCGAGCTCCAACCGCCCCGTGCCGAGCCGCCTCGACTCGCAACGGAAGACCGAAGATCCCGATGAATCCGACCGCCGCCGCATGGTCGAACGCATCGCCCTGGTCATACGTGGCGAGGCTCTTGTCGTACAGGCTGAGCGGCGATCGGCGACCGACCACCACCGCGTTGCCGTGGTCGAGCCGCAGTCGCACCTCCCCCGACACCACCCGCTGCGACGACGCGACGTAGCCCCGAAGGTCGCGGTGGAGCGCGCTGAACCACAGGCCGTCGTAGGTGAGCTGGGCCAGCTCGTTCGCCACGAGGTGATCGAACCGAAGCGTGTCCTTGGTCAGCGCGAGTCCCTCGAGCGACCGATGAGCCGTGTGCAGCACGACGGCAGCGGGCGCCTCGTAGATCTCGCGACTCTTGATCCCCACCAGCCGATCCTCGACGTGGTCGATGCGCCCAACACCGTGCCGGCCGGCGAGGTCGCTGAGCCGCTCAATCAGGTCGACCGGCGGCAGCCGTTCGCCGTTGAGTGCAACCGGGATCCCGCCCTCGAACTCGACGACGATCTCCACCGGCTGAGGCGCTTCCGAGGGGTCGACGGTCCACGCATAGACATCGGCCGGCGGCGCGACCCATGGATCTTCGAGAACGCCGGTCTCCACCGAACGGCCCCACAGGTTGACGTCGATCGAGTACGGGGACTGCTTCGTGATCGGGATCTCGATGCCACGCGCGGCCGCGTAGTCGATTTCCTCATCGCGCGTCAAGCCCATCCCGATGCGCATCGGCGCGATCACCTCGAGGCCCGGGTCGAGCGCGTGGACGGCGACGTCGAAGCGAACCTGGTCGTTCCCCTTGCCTGTGCAGCCGTGGGCGACCGCGTCCGCCTTCTCGCGGCGCGCGACTTCGACGAGCAGCTGGGCAATGAGCGGCCTTGCGAGCGCCGTTGCGAGGGGGTACGCGCCCTGGTACAGGGCATTGGCCTGGAGATGCGGCCAGACGAAGCCGGTCACGAACCGTTCCCTTGCGTCGACCACGTACGCACGCGCGGCGCCGGCAGAGATCGCACGTGCTTCCACGCCCTCGCGAAGCGACCCACCGCCGAGATCGATGGTCAGGGTCACGACCTCGGTGTCGTAGCGCTCCTTGAGCCACGCGACGGCGACCGAGGTGTCCAGCCCTCCGGAGTACGCGAGCACCACCTTGTTCATCGATCGGCCTCCCGCTCCGTCCGAGCCCCGGTGGCCGGCCGACCTGCGTCCGGCAGGGCGAGACCCTGCATCTCGCGGAACTTGCGGTGCCAGCGCTCCAGCCGCTCCTCGTCGGCGAACAGGACCAGCAGCGTGTTGTCTCCGGCGAGCGTGCCTTCCTGCTCGTGCAAGCTCGATTCGTCGATGCCCTGCGCGATCGCATTAGCCGTGCCGGGCGAGCTCGTCAGGACCAGGATCAGGCCGCTTCGGCCGACCGTCACTGGGGTGTCCGCGAGAACTCGTCGCAGGCGGTCGTCGATCACGGGTCGCGGCGCCAGGTCCTCGGGTGCGACGTAGACGTGCCGGCCGCCGCGCGTGACCTTCACGAGGCCGAGCTCGGCGATGTCGCGGCTGACGGTCGCCTGGGTGACGACGAACCCGCGCGCGGTCAGCTCGCGCACCAACTGGCCCTGGCTTTCGAACGGGCGCCGGCCGACCAGCTCGCGAATGGCGCGCTGACGCGCGGAGCGACTCGCCTGGGCGGAGATCGGCGCGGGGCGTTCCGCGACAGATTGCCGTCGGCCGCGCACAGGGCCACGACCGTTGCCGTCGTCGGGGCTCACGCCACGACCTCCACGCGCTCGGCGTGGATACGCGTCCCGTACCCCGGGTCGTCCAGTGCTCGATGGAGCGCAAGCGCGCCGCTGCCGTCGGCGATGATCGCTTCTGCGCCCGGCCACGCGAGGGAAGCCAGTGCGGCGCGAACCTTCGGGACCATCCCGGCCCCGATGACGCCACGCTCGATCAGCTCCTCCGCCTCCGGGGCGGAAAGCGTCGAGAGGCGGTCGCCGTTCCCGTCGCGGACGCCGTCGACGTCCGTCAGCAGGACGAACTGCCGCGACCCGAGGCCGGCGGCGATCCCGGCCGCGGCATCGTCGGCGTTGACGTTGCACACGATGCCCGTCTCGTCGCGTGCGAGCGGTGCGATGACCGGCAGCTGCCCCACCACGAGCAGCGCGTCGAGCAGATCGCGCCTGATCCCCACGACGTGGGCCACGAGGCCGATGCCCGGGAGGCGCTCGGCGATCAGGAGGCCTCCGTCCACGCCGGACAGGCCCACGGCGTCGACGCCGAGATCGCGCAACGCGGACACGAGCTCGCTGTTCACGACCCCGCGCAGGACGGCGGTCGCCACCTCCAGCGCGGCCGGGTCCGTGACGCGGAGGCCGCCGTCGAACGTGGTTCCCACACCGAGGCGCGCGAGCCACTCCGTCAGGCGCTTGCCGCCGCCGTGCACCAGGACCACCGGCCGCTGGCGGGCGATCGAGGCGATCTCCGTCAGCACCTCGCGCTGCTCCTCGAAGGTGGTCCCGCCGAGCTTCACAACCAGGACGTCACTCATCAGGTCGTGTACTCCGAGTTCTCGACCACATAGGCCTCCGTCAGGTCGCAGCCGAACGCCTCGCCAATGCCGTCGCCGGCTCCGAGGTCGAGCCTGATGAGGAGCTCGGGTGCCTGCATCGCCGCCCGAACGGCCGCCCGGTCGAAGCCCAGCGGACCCCCAGCCGGACCGTCGAAGACGAGGCTGCCGGCGATCGCGATCCGAAGCCGGTTGGGATCGATCTCCATCCCCGCGTTCCCGGCAGCCGCCGCGATGCGGCCCCAGTTCGGGTCGCGGCCATGGACCGCCGCCTTCACGAGGCTGCTCGAGACGACCTCACGGGCGATCGCGCGTGCTGCAATGTCGTCGACCGCGCCGCTGACCTGACACGTGATGAGCGTGGTGGCGCCTTCGCCATCGGCAGCCTGCTGGCGAGCGAGGTCACGCGCCACGGCCTCGATGCCTCCGGCGAGTGCCCTCGCGGCACCC
>DASXSA010000050.1:0-1813 GCA_036506235.1 Candidatus Limnocylindrales bacterium
CGTGCGGGAGCTTGACGTTGGCCGGGGCAGATCGCGCCGGCGGGGGGTCGGGCATGTGCCTGGCATAGACCTCGTTGAGTCTCGCGAAGTCATCAACGTCGGCGTAGAAGATCGTGACCTTCACCAGATCAGCCATCGACGACCCGGCGGCCTCGAGGATGGCTGCGAGGTTCCGGAGCGCCTGTTCGGTCTGCGCCTCGATCCCGTCGCCCACGGCCCCGGTCGCGGGGTCGATTCCCGCGGTCCCCGAGCAGAACACGAAGCCCCCCGCGACGATCGCCTGGCTGTAGGGACCGAGCGCGACCGGGGCCTGATCGCTGGAGACTGCTTGGCGGGTCATGGGGGTGTCACCTTCCCTGGGTGCTGGCGCACGTCTCGCGATCGAGGTCACGAAGCTCAGCTACCGAGAATCCTTCGGCGGCGGCCGCGGCGAGAAGTGCGCCGTCGCCGGCGACCACGACGACGTCCGGATCGCGGACTCGGTCGGCAGCCGCGAGGTGGACCGCGTCATACCCGCGCAGCTGACGAACCTCGGCCAATTCGCCAGCACGGCGAGCGAGGACGTCGTCGACTTCGACAAGGTCGATCGCCTCGAACAAGGACTCGAACTCAGTTACGGCGTCGCGCAGCTGCCGAGCTGTGAGGCGGCCAAGTCGCTCGGCCTGGGCAAGCGCGGCCCGTGCCCCCGGGTAGATGAGCCGGACGCTCACGACCCGATCGGCGCCGTCCCATAACGCCGCGGCGCGAGTGGAGCCGGGTTCGGCAACCAGCAGCGGCACAACCGCTGACGTATCGAAGTATGCGATCACCTTCGCTGTCCACCGACGAGATCGGAGACGGTCCCCTTGGTGTCGATGGGCCGCGCCGCTCGCCGCTTCGGCTGCCGGGCAGGTGTCACGACGCCCTCGGCGATGAGTCGGTCGAGGACACGCTCGCCGCCAGCCGGTACGACGCGAGCAATCGCGCGCCCGCGGTCCGTTACGACGACCTCGTCACCGTCACGCACGCGATCGAGGTAGCGGCTCAGGTGATTCCTGAGCTCCCTGATGCCGACCTCCATCGGGGCTCCTCCCGAAGTAGCCACTTGCCGGCGGCTATTGTAGCCACTTCGGGTGGAAGCGGTCCACGACGAGGCGTCATGGTGGCCTTCGAGCGGGCCGCGATCGTCGATGCGCCCGGTCGGTGGGGGAGGGAGCCCATGACGGTCATCCTAGCCATCGCCAACCATAACAGCGGAGTCGGCAAGACGGTCACAGCGGCCAACGTGGCGGCGGGGTTCGCCCGCGCCGGCCGCCGCACCCTGGCGGTCGACTGCGACGCCCAGGCGCACCTGACCCGCTGGCTCCTCGGCAGCGCTGACCAGGACGCCGCCGACCTGGCGGCGATCGTCGCCGGCGGCGCCGACCCGGCTGTGGCGGTACGCGCCACCCGCGTGGCGGGGCTGGACGCCCTTCCCGCCACCCCGCGGCTGGCCCGCATCTCCCGGGCCCTGGCCGCCGACGGCACCCGCATCGCCCGGGCGCTGGGGCGGCTGCGGCCCCGCTACGACGCGATGGTGCTGGACCTGCCGCCCAGCCTCGGCCGCCTGAGCGTCTCGGCGCTGGCGGCCGCCGATGGGATCGTGATCCCGGTCACCGCCAGCGCGGTCGGGTTGCATGGGCTGGCCGGCTTTCGCGACTGGCTGGCCAGCTTCCGCGCCGACCGCATCATCACCGCGCCGGTGTGGGGCGTGCTGCTCACCCAGGCCGACCTGGACGCGCAGGGGCGGATGCGGACCCGGGTGGGCCGCGACGTGCGGGACGCCCTCGCCGAC
>DASXSA010000051.1:0-4667 GCA_036506235.1 Candidatus Limnocylindrales bacterium
ATGTCGAAAGACGGCGCCGGGCCCCCGAGCGAGCCGCGATGGACGCCCCCGATCCCGCCGGTCGCGAAGACCTGAACCCCTACCGCACGCGCGGCCATCATCGTCGCCGAGACGGTGGTGCCGGCCCAGCCGGACGTGGACAGCGCTGCCGCGAGCGTCGGCCGGGAGGCCTTCGGGATGGTCCCGGCCGCCGCCGTCGCAAGCTCCTCGAGCTGGTCGCCGCCGAGTCCGAACAGGAGCTCCCCGTTGTGGATCGCGACGGTCGCGGCTATAGCGCCGCTCGTACGAACGGCCGATTCGGCCCCGGTCGCAACCTCGAGGTTGTCCGGATACGGGAGGCCGTGCGTGATGAGCGTCGATTCGAGCGCAACGATGGGACGGCCGCCAGCCAGGGCGTCGGCCACCTCCTCCCCCAGCACGATGCGGTCGCGGAGCGCTCGCCGATCGCGCAGCGCATGCCACCCACTCAACGAAGGACGAGCTCCGGGCGAGCACCGGTCAGGTGGCGCGCCGCTGCACGATGACCGGCCAGGGTCGCTCGCTGTAGTGCGCCGACCGGGGCGCTCCCGGCGCCGAGCGAAGCCAACCAGCTGACGATGAAACCGGCGTCGAAGGCGTCGCCCGCGCCGGTCGTGTCGTTCACGGCGAGCGGTCGCGTGGCGACCTCAAAGCGCAGCTGTGTCGTTCCGTCGAGTGCGAGCACCGTGGCGCCTTCACGGCCACGCTTGATCACCACGATCGGGGCAAGCTCGAGCAGGTCTTCCACACGTCCGGTGCCCACGAGCGCGTCGGCTTCGAGACCCGTGGCAAACAACAGATCCGCGGCAACGCGCCCGATCAGCAACCCGGCGCGCCGACGGCCGCTCGCGAGCAGCGGCCGCGTCGAGGCAAGGTCGAGGCTCACGAGCGCCCCGCCGCCCCGCGCCATCTCGAGGGCCCGGACGGCCGCGCTCCCGAGCGGTTCGCCGAGCAGCGAGTAGGCCGGCAGATGGAACAAGGCGGTCCGCTCGAACCAGTCGGCGTGGAGATCGTCGGGCTCCAGGCGGTTGGCCGCGCCCCGGTCCGCGACGAACGAGCGCTCGCCATCGGGCCCCACCAGGACGCCGATCCGCCCGCTTGGGATGCCACTCACCCGAACCGCCCGGACGTTCACGCCATCGCGCGAGATCGACTCGACGAGCGCCCGCCCGATCGCATCGCGACCCACGGCGCAGATGAGCCGTGCTCGCGCGCCCAGACGCGCAAGCCAGCGCGCGGTGGTCGCCGCGGATCCGCCCTGCCGGAGGCGAACCTGGCCGGGAACGTCGGTCGACCGCGCGAGCGGACGCTCGGGTTCGATAACGGCGTCGAGCAGCAGGTCGCCGAGGACCACCACATGTGATCGGCGGAGCCTGCGGAGAACCGCTCCGCGGCGGGTTTGCTGGGCCACCGTCGAGGGCTGATCGGGCACGGGGCCGAGGATAGCCGACGCCATTTCGGGGCCTGCCCGTCACGCGGTGGAAGGGTCCCGCAACGGCGTGCCGGTGCCAAACGGCGAACCTGCGACCAGCTGCGCCTACAATGCCGAGCATTCCCCCGCGCGCCGCCTGTTCGCGCATCCCAGTACGTACCGCGGTCGCGCACCAGACAGCTTGAGTTGGCGGGCCATGACGATCGCTGCCGAAAGCCTGGAACGGCTCTCCATCGACACCATCCGGACGCTCTCGATCGACGCGGTCCAGAAGGCTGTATCCGGCCATCCCGGCACCCCGATGGGCGCCGCCCCCTCCGCCTTCGTGATCTGGACCCGGTTCCTCCGGCACGCTCCGACGCACCCCGAGTGGCCGGACCGCGACCGATTCGTGCTATCGGCGGGGCACGCCAGCATGCTCCTCTACTCCCTGCTGTTCCTGACCGGATACGGGCTCACGCTCGAGGACCTGATGCAGTTCCGGCAGTGGGGTTCGCGGACTCCCGGACATCCCGAGTTCGGGCTGACGCCGGGAGTCGAAGCAACGACCGGCCCCCTCGGCCAGGGTTTCGCGAACGGCGTCGGCATGGCGATGGCCGAACGGCGGCTGGCGGCGGAGTTCAATCGCCCGGGCCAAACAATCGTCGACCACCGGGTCTATGGGCTGTGCTCGGATGGCGACCTCCAGGAAGGGATCGCGTCGGAGGCGGCCTCGTTGGCTGGCCACCTTCGGCTGGGCAAGCTCACCTACGTCTACGACGACAACCACGTTCAGCTGGATGGCCCGACGGCGATGGCCTGGTCGGAGGACGTGCTCAAGCGATTCGACGCGTACGGCTGGCACACCCAGCGCGTCGAGGATGGCAACGACACGGACGGGATCGCGCGCGCCGTCCAGATCGCCAACGACGACGAGCGGCCGAGCCTGATTGCCGTCCGCTCGCACATCGGGTACGGGTCCCCGCACCGGCAGGACTCACAGAAGGCACACGGTCAGGCGCTCGGCGAGGACGAGGTCCGCCTCGTCAAGGAGAACTACGGCTGGGATCCGGACGCCCACTTCTACGTCCCCGACGATGCGCTTGCCAATTTCCGTCGGGCGGTGCCGCGCGGCGAGGAGCTCGTTGAGGAGTGGGAGCGGCGGCTGGCGGACTACGAGACGGCGTTCCCAGCCGAGGCCGCCGAGTTCCGGCGCCGCCTCGCCGCGGACCTGCCGAGAGACTGGGACAGTGGCCTCAAGACGTACGAGCCCGGCGAGGAGCTGGCCACGCGGCAGGCCAGCCAGCAGGCCATTCAGGCGCTGGCAGGGCCCGTCCCGGAGCTGTTCGGGGGATCGGCGGACCTATCCGAGTCGAACCTGACGATCATCAAGGACGCCGGCGACTTCGGCCCGCAGGAGAACGGGCGGAACATCTGGTTCGGGGTACGAGAGCACGCGATGGGCGGCACCACCAATGGGATCGCCTATCACGGGGGCTTCATCCCGTATGCCGGCACGTTCCTGACCTTCAGCGACTACATGCGGGGTGCGGTGAGACTGGGGGCGCTGTCGGGCCTGCACGTCATCTATGTCTGGACTCACGACTCGGTGGGCCTGGGCGAGGACGGTCCCACCCATCAGTCTGTCGAGCACTATGCGGCGCTGCGGGCAATGCCAAACCTGTGGTTCATCCGGCCCGGCGATGCGAACGAGACGACCGCCGCGTGGCGGATGGCCGTTCAGCGGCGCGGAGGTCCGGTCGGACTCTCGCTCACGAGGCAGAAGCTGCCGACCCTCGCCGGAACTGCCGAAAAGGCACGCGACGGCGTCGCCCGGGGGGGTTACGTCCTGCGTGAGTCGAGCGGCGGTCCGGAAGGCATCGACCTCCTCCTCGTCGCGACGGGCTCGGAGCTGCAGCTGGCCTTCGGCGCCGCGGAGCGGCTCGAGTCCGAGGGCATCCGCAGCCGTGTCGTCAGCCTGCCGTGCTGGGAGCTGTTCGAGGCGCAGGACGAGGCCTATCGCGATTCGGTCATTCCGCCGTCGGTGACCAGGAGGGTCTCGGTCGAGGCGGGCGCGACGCTCGGCTGGGATCGCTGGGTGGGACCGGAGGGCGCGATCATCGGCCTCGACCACTACGGGGCCTCGGCGCCGGGTGGCGTGATCTTCGAGCGGTTCGGGTTCACGGTCGACCGGGTCACGGACATCGGCCGCCGGGTCGTTCGTGAAGGATTCCACGGCCGCGTCCCGACGCTCCAGCCCGGGCACCTTCCGGCCATCGGACCAGACGGGATGCCGTCCGTCACCGCCAGGGTCACCGAGCACGGCGGAGAAGGGAGCCCAGTGCCTGGATCGGACGGTCGCGACGATGGTCGCGTGGATCGATCCGGCGTCGACCGCGAGTCCGGTTCCGACCCCGGCCACAGCTGACCCGCGCCGGGAGGGGCAACGATGCGGATTGCGTTCGCAGCCGATCACGCGGGAGCGGCGCTCAAGCGCGAGCTGATCGACCGCCTGCGAGAACTCGGCCCGAGCCATGAGCTGACGGACCTGGGTGGTGACGGCTCCGACCCGCACGACGACTACCCCGACTTCGCGGAGCGGCTCGGCCTCGCTGTCCGCGATGGCCAGGCGGAGCGCGGGATTCTGATCTGCGGCAGCGGCGTGGGCGCATCGATCGCGGCTAACAAGGTCCGCGGTGTGCGCGCGGCTGTGTGCCATGACACGTACTCGGCACACCAGGGCGTCGAGCACGACGACATGAACATCCTGACGCTCGGTTCGCGCGTCATCGGGCTGGAACTGGCTGTCGAGTTGTCCGTCGCGTTCCTCGCGGCCCGCTTCTCCGGCGAGGAGCGTCACGCACGCCGCCTCGGGAAGGTGCTCGCGATCGAAGCCCGCGGCGAGTAGGGCGGGAGGCCCAACGAACCGTCCACCTCCTGATTGAGTGGGGACGGCGACCTCGCAGGCAGGAAACGGCGGTGAAGGCGGCCCACCGCATGCCTGGTGCGTCGGGCGACCCAGACGACCGCGGCCGGACCGCGAGCCGGTCGGCTCGGTCACCCCATGACCCATTCGACCGACGCAAGGTGGCGATTCCGGTCGCGCGTGTTGCGCCAGGACCCATCGGATCGCCGGGGGCTGGCGAATCGCAGGGCTCCCGGTCTTTTGGGTCATCTCGTGACCCCGTGTACGAGGTCGGCGTTCCGCACCGACCAGTGCCGTGCCTCGAGGCCGCGG
>DASXSA010000052.1:0-4499 GCA_036506235.1 Candidatus Limnocylindrales bacterium
CCGCATGGTGTCGCTCGGTCTGCAGCCGATCGGGATGCTGGTCGCCGGCATCCTGCTCGACACGGTCGGCGGCGGCGGAACGCTCGCCGCCATGGGCCTGACGAGCATCCTGGCCAGCGGGCTGTTCGCGCTGTCGCGCCCGCTGCGCCGCGCCGAGCTCCAGTCCGTGTCCGTCTGAGGGCTCAGGCCCAGGTCAGAACGAACGTGGGAGCGAAACCCCGAAGGCCCCCGAATGTCGAAGCCTGACGGCCGAAGGCTGACGGCCGAAGCCTGGCGGCCGAAGGCTGGCCGCCGAAGCCTGACCGCCGAAGCCTGGCGGCCGAAGCCTGACGGCCGAAGCCCGAGGGCCGACAGCCCACGTCAGCCTCCGTCAGCCACCTTGCCCGAGCGACTTGACCGCCTCGGCCAGCTGGCCGTCGGTGCTGACGATGCCGGTCCAGCCGAGGCCGGCCAGCTCGTCCGGTGAGACCAGCCGGCCCGATGCGGACAGCGGAACCTCCTTGTCGGGCGGGATCCCGACGTGCCAGATCTGGCGCCCGTTGCGCGTCAGCCACTCGACAACGCCGATCAGGAGCGCCGAGCCATCGGACAGGTCGACCTCGTGCAGGACCGTGCCCGTACCGAACGTCCGCTCGCCGACGACCTTCGCCCGTCCCGCGTCCTGGAGCGCCCCGGCCACGATCTCGGCGGAGCTCGCCGTGCCGTTGTCAACCACCACGCTAAGGGGGAGATCCGGCGCCACCCCGCCCGACTGAACGGGAACGGCCTTGACGTGGCCGTTCCGGTCGCGCTCCTGGTACACGTTCCCGCTTGTCAGGAACTGGCTCGTCACACCGACGGCCTCATCCGCGAGCCCACCGGGGTTCTGCCGAAGATCGAGGATGACCGCCTTCGCTCCGGCGTCGCGGGCCTCGCCGATCGCTTTCTTGACCTCGTCGGTCGCGCCCTGCGAGAACTCCTCGAGGAACACGTCCGCCACCGTCGTCCCGGGAACCATCGCCCACGAAACGGCGGGCACCTCGACCTTCGCGCGCGTGAGCGTGAAGTCGAGCGGCGCGCGCACTCCCTCACGCCCGATCCGCAACTTGACGTCCGTCCCCGGCTGACCGCGGATCAGCCCGCTGATCTGGTCCAGGCTCTTGCCCTCGACCAGCGTTCCGTCGACCGCCTCGATGGTGTCGCCGCTCCGGAGCCCGGCCTTCGCTGCCGGACCGTTGGGAATCACCGATTGGATGATCGGCACGCCGCCAAGCACCGACAGCCGGACTCCGATCCCCGTCACCGAGCCGCTCAGCGAGCTCTTCTGGGCCGCCAGCTCGTCAGGACTGAGGAACGTCGTGTGGCCGGTGTCACCAACGCTGTCGACCATGCCGCGAATGGCACCGTATGTCAGCGTCCCCGAGTCGAGCGCCTTCGGGTCGACGTACTGGTCGTGCAGGGCTGCCCACGCCTCCCAGAAGACGCCGAACTCCGAAGGCTGGCCGCTCGGGAGGGCGCCCGAGCGCCCGAGCGCAAGACCGCTCCCGAACGCAATCGCGACGACGACGAGGCCGGCGATGACGCTTCCGGTCCTCCTCGAGATCCGTCGCCGCGGGCGCCGGAAGAGGTGCTCATCTGCCCACGCGGAGGTGTCGGCGGGCGGCGGAGGCACACCCTCCCGCTCGACAGGCTGCTGGTCGTCTGGGTTCGACTCCACGTCCGATCCTCCGAGTGCGCGCATGGAAAGGCCAAACGAGGGTCGGCCTGGTTCGCCTGAGCATGGCCCAAGCGGGCCCGGCCCGCAGTCTTGCCCGTTACGTGACCGAGATCGCCCGGAGGCGGCTTGGTCGCGGACGGGTCGCGCGGACAGCGACGGGTGAGGCCCTGGCCGCGTCGTCCGGGGCCTCTTCGGGCTGAAACCGGGCCGGAACTCCCCTAGTTGCGTCGGCCGCGAAAGATGCCGATGACCTGCTTGACGTCCGCCGCGTCGGTGCCGTCGGGACGCTCGTCGAGATAACGCCCCAACAGTCCGATCGCCTCGGTGAAGCGGCCCATCCGGCCGAGGAGCAGGCCGCGATCCCGCGGGTGCTCGGGATCGGTCGGCTCGATCACCTCGAGCAGCTCGACGATCGCCAGCGCCGCCGGCCAGTCACGCTTCGCGAGGTAGACACTTCGCAGGTTCCGGAGGACCCGGGCGAGGATCTCGCGCCGGCCCACGGGGCGAAGCATCCCCGAGTGGAACAGGATGCGCTCGCCCAGCGAGCGTCGGAGAAATGCCTGGCAGTCGTCGCGGGTCAGCTCGCGTCCGCCGCCCGCCGGGTCGTACAGCGTCCCATCTGACATGCCGACGATGAAGTGACCCGGCAGCCCGATGCCGTGCATCGCGATCCCGAGCCGCCACGCCACCTCGAGCTCGACGATCGACAGCGTGATCGGCAGCCCGATCCGGCGCTCGATGACGCGGTCGAGCTGGCTGTTGCCGGTCGCGTGGTACTCGGCAGCGTTCGGGGGTCGAAACCCCCACTCGCGATACAGGACGTCGTGCAGCCGCTCGATCTCCACGTCGGTGGAATCGCCGCGATCGAGCCGCAGCCGAACGCGATCGGCGAGGACGTCGAGGGCCGCGAGCGTGGGGTCGAACTCGAGGTCCGGCCGGTCCTCGGCCGCGATCATCAGCGCTCCGAGCGCCAGGTCGATATCGGGCTCAGGGCGGGCGACGAGACGTGCAAAGCGCGCGTGATTTGCCGCCCTGGCCGCCTCACCGGGGATCATCCGCGCATTCTAGACTTGTCCTTGTGACCGTCGGCCGAAGTGCGTTGCCCGGGCTCCGAACGCTTCGCGAGCCGCCCGCCGGTTTGCCCGACCCGAACATCCAGCCACCCGTTGTCGCCGAAACTGGCGACCCCTTCGCCGCCCTGCGGGTCACCGACCTGCTGGCGCGTATCGAGCGCGGCGTTCCCATCCGCATCGCGGACCTCATCGCTCAGCTCAACGCCACGTACCTCGACTGGATCTTCGAACGACCGGTCGTGGAGGCCGCGATCCTGCAGCTTCAGTCGAACTGGATGGCCGATTACCGGAACGCTTCCGGCATCCAGATCGAGGACGGCGCGTACGGTTCCACGGTCACCATCGAGGACTCGAGCCGGGTCGACCCGTGGATCGTGCGCCAGGCCCAACGCCAGGCGGCGGCGTGTCGCGAGCGCCTCATCGAATTCGCCCGAAAGGAGCAGAGCTCGGGCGACGACTGAGGGGCCGCCAAGGATTCCATCTCGCAACCGGGCACGCTTGCCCACCATGGGGCGTCAGGCTTCCCCCCCAGCCTGACGCCCCGCCTTCTTGCGGATTGGACACCTCGCCTCTCGCGGGAGGGGGCGAAGACGTCCTTCTCACCTATGATCGGTCGGTGATCGAAGCACCCCGCAGACCCGTCGGCTCCGTGGCCCACCCTTCGGCAATCTCCGCCGGCGTTCGCCTCGAGCGACTCCCTGACCTGGACGGGCTGGCGCCAATGGACGCGGCCGAAGGTTTCCGCGACCTGCCCGGGCTCGCGCTCCTGGAAAGCGCCCGGCCGGGGAGGCGCGCGCGATGGAGCTATCTGACGGCGGACCCCGTCGCCCTGATCGAAGGAGCCGATCCGAGGCGCGATCCGTTCGCGACCGCCAGACGCCTGTTGTCCCGAATGGAGGCACAGCCGCTGCCGAACCCTTCAACGGACCTGCCTCCTTTCGTCGGCGGCTTCGTCGGCTTCCTTGGCTACGACCTCGGCCGGCGGTTCGAGCGACTGCCAGCCGGCGCCGATGACGACCAGCACCTGCTCGAGATGCGGCTCGCCCTCCACGACTGGGTCATTGCCTGGGACCGCCGGACCGGTGCCGCCTGGCTGGGCGGTCGCGCGGTCGACGGCCAGGCGGCGCGGCTCAACGGACGCCTCGAGGAGGTTCGCTCGCGACTTCGCGGTCCATCGTCAGCGCCGGGTGTTCGGTCGCGCCAGGAAACGCCCACGCAATTCCGCTCGTCGATGGACCGACCGGGCTACGAGGGGCGAGTGGAGGAAATCCGCCGGGCGATCGAGCGCGGCGACATCTACCAGGCCAACCTCAGCCGCCGGCTCGAGGCCCCGTTCAGCGGCGATCCGTGGCCCCTTTACCGCCTCCTGCGGACAGGCGACCCGGCGCTGTACGCCGCCTATCTCGATATCGGCCCCGGCGGAAACGGCGGCGGCCCGCAGGCGATCGTCTCCGCCTCGCCCGAGCCGTTCCTCGCGACGGATGTTGCCGGGACCGTCCTGACCGATCCCGTCAAGGGCACGCGTCCGCGAGGACGCACGCGCGAAGAGGACCGAGCCCTGGCCTGCGAGCTGTTGGCGAGCGCGAAGGACCGGGCCGAGAACGTGATGATCGTCGACGTGCTGCGCAACGACCTGGGCCGCGTTTCGCTTCCGGGGAGCGTTATCGTGCCCAGACTGTGCCGCCTCGAGCGGACGGCCGCCGTCCAGCACCTCGTCTCGACGGTCGTCG
>DASXSA010000053.1:0-4351 GCA_036506235.1 Candidatus Limnocylindrales bacterium
ATGGCGAGCCCCAGCCCACTGCCCGCCCCGCGCGCCTCGGCGACTTTCGCGCCCCGATAGAAGCGGTCGAAGATGCGTGGCAGCTCATCCGGATCGATCCCGACGCCCGTGTCACGGACCACGATCTGGGCGCCATCTCGTGTCGCCTCCAGCTCGACGCTGACGCTGCCGCCGCGCGGGGTGAACTTCAGGGCGTTCCCGAGGAGGTTCGTGACGACCTGGCCGAGCCGTGGTGGGTCGTGGCGGATCCGGACCGGGCGGTCGGGAAGCCGTACGGTCAGCGTGATTCCTCTTCGTCGCGCGGTCGGCTGGGCTTGTTCGACCGCCGACTCGACGGCGGCCCGCAGGTCGTCCGGCCGCAGGTCGAGGAGCACGAGCCCGGAGTCGAGCTTCGACAGCTCGAGCAGGTTCTGGGCCAGCCAGTCGAGGCGTTCGAGCTGCTGCGCGGACGCTTCGAGGAACTCCGCGCGGGCAGCCGGGTCGTCCCGTGCACCTTCCTGCAGCAGCTCGTTGAACGTGCGCAGGGCCGAAATCGGCGTGCGCAGCTCGTGCGAGACGTCGGCAAGGAAATCGCGACTGCGGTCACGGTCGCGGCGGATCACCTCCACGCTCTCCTGCAACCGCTCGGCCATCGCGTTGAACTGCCGGGAAAGCTCCGCGATCTCGGTTGCGCCGGTCCTCGCAACGTCGTCGGGCACTCGTCGCGAGAGGTCGCCCGAGGCGAGCGCCGTGGTCGTTTCGGTCAGGCGCCGCAGCGGCGTCGTGAAGCGCCGGGCGAACACCGCGGCGACGACGACCGCCAAGAGGAGCGCGAACAGGGCCGTGACCGCGAGCAGCACCCCGATCGCCGCGAGCGTGCTCGCTCGGTAGGTGTACGGATTGGAGATCGTGACCTCGAGGGCCCAGGGGAACAGCGGGTTGTCGTCGATGGGGAAATGGTCCGTCCGGGCCACGTCGTCGCGAGCCTGACCCCGTTCCGGCGGCTTTACGAGCTGCCCGGTGAAGGTCGCGCCCGGGGTCGGCACGAAGACGCTCGGTGCGTCCACGGCAGGGTGGTCGCGGCCGACACGGATCGTGAGGTCGCCCTGGGCAACGCCATTCGTGACGGACTTGATGAACTCGGGATCGTCGAGCAGAACCTCGACGGCGGGGTTGAGCCTGCCGTCGCTGCCCACGACCGCTCCCCGGCCCGCCGCGCGCTCCATGTCCAACTTCAGGATGTTCTGGACCGACGACGTCCGGCTCCCGAGGTTCACGTACTCCTGCTGGTGGAAGATATCCTCCAGCCGCAGGTACAGGGCCACGGTGACGAGCGCCAGGGTCAGGCCGACGATCAGGACGCTGAGGATCGTCAGCCGGCTCTGGAGGCTGTGCGGTGTTACCCGGGCGGAAAGCCGATCGCCGTCCGGAGTGGAGGTTGCCTCCCGATCACCGCTCGGCAAATGCGTAGCCGACTCCTCGAACGGTCAGCACGTAGGCCGGAGCGGCGGGATCATCCTCGAGCTTCTCGCGCAGGTGGCTGACGTGGACGTTGATGGTCTTCTCGTCCTGGTCGAGCGCCTCGTAGTCGCGCAGCAGCTCCAGCAGCTCGGATCGTGTGTAGACGCGCCCCGGCCGACTGGCAAGGTGACGGAGGATCTCGAATTCGGTCGGCGTGAGGCTGATCCGTCGCTGGCCGCGCTGCACGCGGCGCCGCTCGAGGTCGATGAGCAGATCGTGGTGCCGGATGACCCGACCGCCGGCCGCATCGGCGAGATCGCCGTACGCCCGTCGGAGCAGGGCCTTGATCCGGCTCATGAGCTCGCGCAGCCCGAATGGCTTCGTCAGGTAGTCGTCGGCGCCCAGCTCAAGGCCGATCACCTTGTCGACCTCATCGCTCCGCGCAGTCAGCACCAGCACCGGGGCCTTCGATCCGACGGCCCGCAGGCGCCGGAGGACCTCGAAGCCGTCCATGCCCGGTAGCCGCACGTCGAGCACCACGAGGTCGGGCGCCTGGTGCGTGGCAAAGTCGAGCCCCTCCTCGCCCGATCGTGCGACGGTGACCTGGTAGCCCTCTTGCTGGAGGGCGTACTGGATACCTCGGGCGACGGCGAATTCATCCTCGACGATGAGGATCGTGGCGGACATCGGCCCGATCGTACACCGGGCACCTCCTTGGGCCCGCGAGGGACCTCGGGCCGCCGCGTCGGTGGCTGCGTCGAGGAATCGGCCGGCCATGTGATAGGGTTTCCGGCGCGCGAGCGCCCGCGTCATGCTTTCGACGCCCGGCAGCGCTCCCGCCATCGACAGAACGTTCCGAAACCGAACCGACCCG
This sequence comes from Candidatus Limnocylindrales bacterium, assembly GCA_036506235.1. Classification (GTDB taxonomy): domain Bacteria; phylum Chloroflexota; class Limnocylindria; order Limnocylindrales; family CSP1-4; genus CF-16. The sequence continues at coordinate 2,315 of DASXSA010000053.1, forward strand.
AGGTCAACCACCCGATGCCCAACGCCCGCCCGACGCTGATTGCCAAGCCCCGCGAGGTCACCGGCAAGCACGTCGCCCGCCTTCGCCGCGCCGGCGTCCTGCCCGCGGTCGTGTTCGGGCACGGCGTCGAGTCCAGCTCAGTCCAGATCGACGCGCACGAGTTCGAGCAGCTGCGTCGGCATGTCGGTCCGAACACGCTGATCGACCTCACCGTCGACGGTGGGACGGCACAACCCGTCCTCGTCCATGGCGTCCAGACGCACCCGGTCACGCGGCGGCCGTTGCACATCGACCTGTTCGCGGTGCGCATGACCGAGGAGATCGTCGTCGACGTCCCGGTCTTCACGATCGGGATCGCACCCGCCGTCGACATGCTGAACGGCACGCTGACGCACGTCGCCGACCATGTCCGCGTGCGGGCGCTCCCCGACAAGCTCCCCCAGAGCATCGAGATCTCGGTCGAGGGCCTGAGCGACTTCGAGGCGGCCATCTACGTACGCGATCTGCCGATCCCCGAGGGAGCTACGCTGCTCAGCGACCCGAACGAGATCGTGGCCCGGGTTCTCCCGCCGCGGATCGAGATCGAGGAGGTCGCGCCGGCCGCCGAAGAGGAGGGGGCCGAGGAGGCAGCTGCCGAGGCCGAAGCGGCGGGCGAAGGTGCCGAGGGCGCTGCCCCGAGCGGGCCGCCGCCGGAGCCCGAAACCGAAGGCTAGTCGCCAACCGGGCCAAAGGCCGCAACCCACACGCCGACCGGCATGCGTTCTCCGAGGACCGGGACGACGATCCTCCGAGCCATCGGTGCGACGACTCCACAAATGACGATGCCGTTGTAAGGACGGCCGTCGGTGTCGGCGCGCAAGCCCCGGCCCGAGGATGAGCACAGCCGCGAATGGTCGCGGCGTCACCTCGGAGAGCGTCAATGAACCCGCTGTCCCTCTACGCAGGCATTGTCATCACGCAGGAACTGGAGGAGCTTCGGAACGAGGCTGCCCGCGCGGCCCTGGCCCGTCCCAAGGGATGGGATCGACGCTCCGGATCAGGCATCGCCGCCGGGGCCCGGCGGGTGTTAAGGGCCTTCAGCGGCGGCCCAGGCGACCCGGAAACGATCGTTCCGCGCCTCCGCGACTACCCCTACTCGTCGACGCGCTGACCAGGCTCGTCCGCCGGGACGCGCCGCTCATCCCAGCGCCGCGCGGAGCGTTCTCCGCGTGCGTTCGGCATCGGCGTGCGCCGAGATTACTGCTGGTAGTGCTCGACCACGTCGGCTGACCTGGCCTTTGCTTCGGTCGGGTCGAGTCCGGCAGCCCGGCGCGCCTCCCGCTGGTGAAGGAGGTCGTAACACCGGTCCAGTTCGACCTTGATCGACTGCAGCCGCTCCACGTCCTCCGTGCTGAGCCCCCGGCCGTCACCGGCCTGGCGGTAGAGGGTCTCCTCTTCGTCGGATAGCTCGTTGATCTTGTTCGCGATGTCGATGTCCACCACGTCTGCCTCCGCGGCCGCACGGTCGTCGTTCGAATGGTAGGTGCGTGGACGGTTTCGGGTCGCGGCCGCGATCATGGGGCGCACATGAGTGATCACCCCGAGCAATCCCGGCCTGAGGACCAGCCCGTGCGCGACGAGCCGGTGGGCGTCGATCGCACAGGCGACGAACCCGCCGGCGACACCTCGGACCCTGAGGAGGAACGGCCGCTCCCGCTCGGAGCAGTCCGGCGCGTGGCCGAAGGCGCCGGTGACGTGCTCGGCACTGCCCTGGAAGCCGGGGAGCGGATCGCAGACCTCGGGCCGCCGGTGGCCGAGCGCGTCAGGACCACGGCCAGGGCCGCCGCGCGCCGCTTGCGGTCGTCCCGGAAAAGCCGCCAGCAATACCTCCGCCGGCTTGCGCGCCAGCCCGTGCCCAACTTGTTCGAGGTTCACCCAGAAGCGCGCATGGCGCCTCGGCGCGAGATCGGCCTCCGAACCATTCCGGTCGACGAGATCCGCGGCACGGCCGTGGAGGGCCCGGCCCAACGCGGCAGCGACTTCCGGCCGCTGCCTGTC
>DASXSA010000054.1:0-20883 GCA_036506235.1 Candidatus Limnocylindrales bacterium
GGCCCGTCCTCGGACGTTCAGCGCATCGACACGATCAGCGCCGAGACCGAGAAGCGCTACCTCCACCACTACAACATGCCCCCTTATTCGACCGGCGAGAACAAGCCGATGCGCGGGCCGGGCCGGCGCGAGATCGGGCACGGCAACCTGGCCGAGCGCGCGCTCCTGCCCGTGCTGCCGTCTGCAGATGAGTTCCCCTATGTCATCCGGGTGGTCTCCGAGTGCGTGACTTCCAACGGCTCGACGTCGATGGCTTCGACATGCGGCTCCACGCTCGCGCTCATGGATGCGGGCGTGCCCATCAAGGCCCCGGTGGCCGGCGCGGCAATGGGCCTGGTCACAGGTGAAGCCGGCAAGTTCGCGGTCCTGACAGACATCCTTGGCAAGGAGGATGCCTTCGGCGACATGGACTTCAAGGTCACCGGCACCCGCGAAGGCATCACAGCGCTCCAGATGGACATCAAGGTCCGGGGCATCAACGAGGCGATCATTCGCGAGGGACTGGCCAAGGCCAACGCGGCCCGGATGTTCATCCTCGACAAGATGGTCGAGGTGCTTCCGACGGCCCGGACCGAGATGAGCGAATTCGCGCCGCGCATCATCACGATCAAGGTCAATCCCGACAAGATCCGCGAGATCATCGGCAAGGGTGGCTCGATGATCCGCAAGATCCAGGAGGAGACCGGCACCGAGATCAACGTCGAGGACGACGGCTCGGTGGAGATCGCGGCCGTGTCCGGCGAGAACTCGCGCAAGGCGATCCAGTGGATCGAGAGCCTGACGCGGGACGTCGAGATCGGCGCCCTGTACCTCGGCAAGGTCACCCGGATCATGGGCTTCGGCGCTTTCGTCGAGATCCTGCCCGGCAAGGAAGGCCTCGTCCGGATCGGCGAGCTGGCCGACTACCACGTGCCGTCCGTTGAGGACGTGGTTTCGGTCGGCGACGAGGTGATGGTGGTCGTCACCGAGATCGACCGCCAGGGCCGGATCAATCTCTCGCGCAAGGCCGCGATGCAGCGCCACCTCGCAAAAGAGCCCGTCTGACGAGCTGCCGGCTTCGCCGCTTGCCCGGGCGTGCCGTCAGCTGAAAGCGTAACCGCCGCCGGCGCACCGGTCCGGCGTGCTCTACGAGGGCGACTCGCGCTCGCGGGTGCCGTCGCCCTCGTAACGCTCCTCGTCGGGGCGCTTCGCTGGAATGTCGAAGAGCGCCACGCGACGGTTGACGTCTTCTATTACGCCCGCGAGGCACTGACCATCGCGGGAACGCCCCAGCCAGTGGCCGACGCCGAGGCCGCCCAGTTCACGTTCCGGATGCTGCGTCCCCACGCCGTCGGGACGTTTGCGCCGGAACCGCTTTTCATCTCCACCGATCCGCGCTACCAGGGCACGTTCTGGCAGCGGATCGTCTACCCGCTCGTCTCGGCGGCCGGCGTGCCGTTCGTGGGGGTCAACGCTCTGATCGTGACCGCATGGCTGTCGGCGGTCGTCGCTGCGCTGGCGGTTGCGTTCGCGGTCCGGATGGGGACCGGTTCGAGCTTCCTCGGGTTCCTCGCGGCGCTCTTTCTCGTGGTGATGCCGGGCGGGCGCTACCTGTACTGGACGCTGGCCGAGGCGCCCATGCTGGCCGCACTCGCAATCGCCCTGACAGCGGCCGGTCGCTACTTGTTGAACGGTGGCCGCTCGACGGCCGTGGTCGCTCTGGTCGCACTGGCAGTGCTTGCAGCCACCAAGATCGGCAACTTCGATGTCACGGTCATCGAGTTCGTGGCCGTGGCGGTGGTGGCCGCCGTCACTCGACGCTCCTGGTGGAGGCGCGCCGCGACGATCGCGGCCGCGTCCAGCGGTCTGGCTGGCCTCGTCCTCGGTTTCAACGCCGTGCTCGGCCTTCCATCAGCCGTCGATCAGGCGCAGGACTTCATCACGAACCATTTCCGCAGGCCCGACCACCGAAACCCGGTTCGCGACCTGGCCCTCTATACATGGCGATTCGTGCGAGAGCACATCCACGAACTAACCGGCGTGCCGCACATCCTCCTCACCGTCGGCGCTGGCCTTGGCGGACTGGTGCTGGCCGGGAGCGCCTGGGTCTGGCCGTGGCTGGCGAACGCAGCCGGATCGGTCGCCCTCGTCGCCTACCATCCCGTCCGGTCACCGCTCGATCGGTTGACCGCGCCCCTGTGGCTGTCCGTGGCGGTCGGTGCGCCGGTCCTGCTGAATCAGATTTGGCTGCGATTCCAGCCGGTGATGCGGCATCGCCTCGCAGGGGGCTCGACGTAGGGACGGTGGCCGCAGAGCCGCCTGGCTGACCACGATTTGCCGCTGCTGAAGCCGGAGCTGAGGGGTCCCGCTGCTATACTCCCGCGGTGCCCGACCGCTTGACGAAGGCAGCGGAGCCATGCGTGCCATGACCCGGAAACCGCTCACTGTCGCCGTCGTCGGAGCCACCGGCGTCGTCGGCCGGACGATGATCACCGTCCTCCTCGAACGGGAGTTCCCGATCGCCGAGCTGCGCCTGCTCGCGTCCGGGCGCTCTGCGGGCACGCCGGTCGACATCGGTGGCAGGGCCCACGTCGTCCGCGAGGCAACGGCGGATGCCTTCGCAGGCGTGGACATTGCGCTGTTCTCGGCCGGATCCGATGTCGCTCGCGAGCTCGCGCCGCGGGCCGTCGAGCGGGGCGCCACCGTGATCGACAACTCGAATGCCTGGCGCATGGAGCCCGACGTTCCGCTGGTCGTGAGCCAGGTCAACCCCGAGGACGCGGCGGTCCACGAGGGGATCATCGCCAACCCGAATTGCTCGACGATGCAGCTTGCCCCGGTCCTCATGGCCCTGCGCGACGGGGTTGGGCTCGAGCGGGTCATCGTCGACACGTACCAAAGCGTGTCGGGTACCGGCGCGGACGCCCTGGCCGAGCTCGAAGGCCAGGTCAAGGCGCACGTCGAGGGGCAGGCGATCGAGGCCAACATCTATCCACACCAGATCGCCTTCAACGCCCTCCCCGAGATCGACGTCTTCCTCGACAACGGGTATTCCCGCGAAGAATGGAAGCTCGTCACGGAAAGCCGCAAGATCCTTCACCTGCCCGCGCTGCGGATCTCCTGCACGGCCGTGCGCGTGCCGGTCTTCGTAAGCCACTCGGAGGCCGTCCACGTCGAAACCCGCAGCCCGATCACGCCGGAGCGCGCGCGCCAGCTGTTCGCAGCGGTTCCGGGCGTCGCAGTGCGCGACGACCCCGCTGCCCATGTTTATCCGCTGGCAACCGAGGCCGCCGGGCGGGACGAGGTCTTCGTTGGGCGCGTTCGCCAGGATCCCTCGATCCCGGACGGGCGCGGTCTCGCGTTCTGGGTCGTCAGCGACAACCTGCGCAAAGGGGCGGCGACCAACGCCGTCGAGCTGGCGGAACTCATCGTGGACCGCGGCTGGGTCGAGCCTGCGGCGCAGCGTTCGGCAGCGACTCCGGCGACCACATCGGCACGCACCCAGGCGGCGGCAAGGGTGCAGGGGACCCCCGTCGGGGGCACGACTTGACCTCTGGCGACCTTCCCGTCATCGCGGCGGAGCTCGAACCCGGGCCCCCCACCGCGCCAATAGCCGGGTTCGACCAGGATGCTTCGCACGCGCGAGCCGCGGCGCTCGACGAGATCGCCGCACAGGTGCGGTCGTGCACCAACTGCCGGCTCCACGCCGGCCGTACGAATGCCGTCCCGGGTGAGGGCCATCCCGACACGGAAGTGATGTTCGTCGGCGAGGGCCCCGGCTTCAACGAGGACCGCCAGGGGCGCCCGTTCGTGGGACGCGCGGGCGAGCTCCTCGTGCGCCTCCTCGGCGAGGTCGGCTGGCAGCGCGGCGAGGTCTTCATCACGAACGTTGTGAAGTGCCGTCCGCCGGACAACCGCGACCCGGAACCCGACGAGATCGCGGCCTGCGCGCCGTTCCTGCAGCGCCAGCTCGAGATCCTGCAACCCGCCCTCGTCGTGACGCTTGGCCGGCATTCGCTCGGCCGATTCATGCCCGGCGCCCGGATCGGCCAGGTCCACGGCACCTACCGCGATGCAGCGGAGGGAACCGCCCCGGCCGGAACGACGGCCTACGCGATGTACCATCCCGCGGCGGCGTTGCGGACGCCCGAGATCGCGCGCCAGAGCGTCGATGACATCCGCGGCGTCCCTCCGGCCCTGCAACAAGCCCGCAGCCAGCGCCAGCCCACGATCGTCCACCAACAGGAGCCCGAGTCGCCCGACATCGTTCCAGAGCCTGTACCGCCAGCGCCCGACCACCGGTCGTCGGGGCCGGACGACCTTCACTCGTCCGATCCGGCACTGCTCACGGACCCCACGGACCAGCTCGGCCTCTTCTAAGTCAGCAAGGACCCCATGGCCAGCTCTCAGACGCCCCTGCGCATCATCCCGCTCGGCGGGGTGGGCGAAATCGGTAAGAACATGACCGTCTTCGAGTACGGCGACGAGATCATCGTCGTCGACTGCGGCCTGATGTTCCCGGACGAAGAGATGTTCGGGATCGACCTGGTCGTGCCCGACGTGACGTACCTCAAGGAGCGCAGCGCGAACGTCAAGGCGTTCGTGATCACGCACGCTCACGAAGATCACGTCGGCGGCCTGCCCTACGTCCTGCCCAATTTCCCGGGCGTGCCGGTTTACGCCTCGACGCTGGCACGCGGCCTCCTGGGCATCAAGATCAAGGAGCACAAGCTCCGCGACAACCCGCTCCTTGCGCTCGATCCCGGCGACGAGATTACGGTCGGGCCTTTCACGGTCATCCCGTTTCGCGTCAGTCACTCGATCCCGGACGCGATGGGCGTCGTGATCCGCACCCCGGTCGGGGTCGTCGTCCACACAGGCGACTTCAAGTTCGATCACACGCCCGTCGATGGCAAGCTCTCCGACTTCCACGTCCTGGCGAGGATGGGGGAGGAGGGTGTCGTCTGCCTGCTGTCCGACTCGACGAGAGCGGAGAACCCGGGTTACACGCCATCGGAGCGGACGGTCGGCGAGGCGTTCCGGGAGATCATGGAGCCGCTCGACGGTCGGGTCATCGTGGCGACCTTCGCGAGCAACATCGCGCGCATCCAGCAAGTCATCGATGCCGCCGGCTCGTTCAGCCGGCAGGTCGCGGTCATCGGCCGCTCGATGGAGCAGAACGTCCGGATCGCTTCGGAGCTCGGCTACCTCCAGTATCCGCAGGACCAGATGATCCCCAAGGAGCGCATCAACGAGGTTGCGCCCGGCAGCCTCGTGATCGCGACCACGGGCGCCCAGGGGGAGCCGATGTCGGGTCTGGCGCGGATGGCCAACCGCGACCACCGCTTCGTGGAGATCCAGCCGGGCGACACGGTCATCGTGTCGGCCAGCCCGATCCCGGGCAACGAGGAGTACGTCTCCAGGACCATCGACAACCTGTTCAAGGCCGGCGCGAACGTCTACTACCACACGATCAGACGTGCCCACGTCTCAGGGCACGCGAGCCAGGAAGAGCTCAAGCTCATGCTCGGACTGACGAAGCCGCGCCATTTCATTCCCGTCCATGGCGAGTTCCGCATGCAGGTCCAGCACGGCCGGCTCGCGACCGAGACGGGGGTTGCTCCGGACAACGTGTTCATCATCGAGAACGGGACGCCGATCGAGATCAGTGCCGACGGCACCGCCCGACGCGGTCAGCCCGTACCGGCCGGTTACGTGTTCGTCGACGGGCTGTCCGTCGGCGAGGTGGGCGACGTCGTGCTGCGCGACAGGCGCGCGCTGGCGAACGACGGGATGTTCATGGTCGTCGTCACCGTCGACAAGCAGACCGGCAATGTCATCGGCCGGCCGGAGATCATCACGCGCGGCTTCGTCCATGGGAACGAGCAGGATCCGATCATGGCCTCGGCCGTCGACAAGGTCATCGAGGCGATCGAGAACCCGGGTGACCACATCAGCGAGGTCGCCCTGCTCAAGAGTCAGATCAAGGACGGCGTGTCGCGCTACCTGTACGAGCAGACGAAGCGGCGGCCGATGGTATTCCCGGTCGTGGTCGAGGTCTGATGGTGACCCGTCGCAGACGGACCGGCGCACCTCGGCCCCGACGGCGCCGGACGTCCGCTTCGCTGCCGCCCATCCTTCCGCCGATCCCGCCGGACGTCGCGCGTTCGATCTTCGGGGTCGTGCTGCTGGTCATGGGCGCCGTCACGCTCATCGCACTCGCGCTCCCCGGCCAGGGTCGGCTGACCGACCTGTGGCGGGACTCGATCGCGCCGTGGTTCCAGACCGGACGCTGGCTCCTGCCCTTCCTCCTCCTGGGGGCAGGGTGGTATGTGGAGTGGGGGCCGGGAAAGCGGCCGAACTCCGGCTGGGGACTGACGGTCTTCGGGCTGGCGGTCGCCTTCACCGGGTTCCTGGGCGCCTTCGAAGTACTCGACGTCGAGGTGTTCGGCATCGAGCGCGGCGGCGGCCGGATCGGGCGTTTCCTGGCCAGCCTGCTGGCGCCTCTGCTCACGGCTCCTGGCGCATTCGTCGTCCTCATAGCGATCGGGATCGTCGGGCTCCTGCTTGCGTTCAACCTCCGGTTGCGGGACCTCGCGCGACCAGGAACACGGCTGGCCCGCTGGTTCGGGACGACGGCTGCCGCGTCCCTCCGGCGGGACGAGAACGTCTCCCCTCGCGATCGATCGCGGGCGGCCGCTCCAGGCGCGGCCGACGTCGCGGCGAACGATGGGCTGGGCCGGGCGCCGCGTGCGATCCCCAGCGGAGCATCGCCCGGACAAACCGGCATGTGGGGCGGCAACGGCGAGGAGAACGGCCGTCCGGCGATCCCCAGCGCGGTGCCCAGCAGTGCCCCCGTTTCCGCGACCTTCGCACCATCGGTTGTCCTTGGCGGAACCGAGGGCGCCGTGGCGGTCGCTGCACCGCCGCGGGCTCCGGCAGTGCCGCGCGATCCGTTCGACGTCACCGACGTCTCGGATGGCACCCACCGGCACGAGGAGCCGCCGTATGACCTGCCGCCGATCACACTGCTGGACGACATTGCCGCGCGCACCGGCGGCGCCGCGATGGACCACGAGCGCAACGCGGCGATCATCACCGGCAAGCTGGCCGGCTTCAACATCCCTGCCCGGGTGACGCGCTGGAACGCGGGCCCGGTGGTGACCCAATACGAGATCGATCCCGACCCGTCGGTCAAGGTGTCGCGTATCGAGGGCCTCGCGGACGACCTCGCGATGGCCCTCGCCGCACGGACCATCCGCATCGAGGCGCCAATCCCCGGAAAGAGCGTGGTTGGCCTCGAGATCCCGAACAGCGACTTCAACGTCGTCGCCCTGCGCCGCATCCTCGAGGAGGTCGACTTCGCCGCGTCGGGCTCCAGGCTCACCTTCGCGCTTGGCCGTGACGTGGCCGGCCACGCCCGGGCCGCCGACCTCGCGAAGATGCCCCACCTGCTCATCGCCGGGGCCACGGGCTCGGGCAAGAGCGTCATGGTCAACGCGCTGATCGCCAGCCTGCTGTGCAAGGCCACGCCGGACGACGTGCGGCTGATCCTCACGGACCTCAAGCGCGTGGAGCTCGCCGCGTACAACGGCCTGCCGCACCTGCTGGTCCCCGTCATCACGGAGCCGGGGGCCGCAAAGGCCGCGCTCAAGTGGGCGGTCCAGGAGATGGAGGCGCGCTACCGCAAGTTCGCCGGTGCCACGGCCCGGAACATCGCCACCTACAACGAAACGCGCGCCGATCCGGCCGACCGCCTCCCGTACATCGTGATCATCGTCGACGAGCTGGCCGACCTGATGATGCGCGAGGGCAAGAACGTGGAGGACCCCGTCGTCCGCCTCGCGCAGAAGGCGCGGGCGACCGGGATCCATATGGTCCTCGCGACGCAGCGTCCGTCGGTCAACGTCGTTACGGGCCTGATCAAGGCCAACTTCCCGAGCCGCATCGCGTTCGCGATGGCCTCGCAGATCGACAGCCGGACGATCATCGACGCGCCCGGTGCCGAAGACCTGATCGGACGCGGCGACATGCTCTTCCAGCCCGCCGATCTGCCGCGGCCCGTTCGCCTGCAGGGCGTCTTCGTGTCGGACAAGGAGATCGGACGGATCGTCGATCACTGGCGGAGCTGGACGCCACACTACGACGTCGGCATCGTGGAGAACGACGAAGAGCCGAGCGGAGGCACCGACGATCTCTTCGACGAGGAGGCCGACCGCCTCCTGCCGGATGCCGTTTCCGTCGTCCAGGAGTACGATCGCGCCTCAGCGTCGCTCCTGCAGCGGCGCCTCAAGATTGGTTATGCACGCGCCGCCCGGATCATCGATCAGCTGGAGGCGCGGGGATACATCGGGGCGTTCGACGGATCGAATGCGCGGCAGGTCCTCCGACGGGAGGGTGGACCGGCTGGGAGTCCCAGCGAGCGCGACCGGTTCGCTCGAGAAGAGGACGACGAATGACCACACGCGAGCACGCTCGGCCGGCGGGCGAGCGGCCGGCTGAAGGCAGCCGCACCGGCGTCAGCGCCGAGCCCGCGCCCGCGCTGCCCGAGCGCCTGCTGGCCGCGCGCGAGCGCAAGGGCGTCGACCTCTATCGCGCCGAGCGCGACACAAAGATCCGTGCGCGCTACCTCGGCGCGCTGGAGCGGGGCGACTACAAGGCCCTCCCCGGCGCCGTCTACACCAAGGGCTTCCTGCGAAACTACGCCCTCTACCTCGGCCTCGACCCCGAGGACATCCTGGCCCAGTGGCGACGTGAGCGGGGCGCGGAGGCCGTCGGCAGCGAGCCGGTCATCGTGGTCCCGCGGCCGATCCAGGCGCCCCGCCAGGGGTTGACGTTCTCGCCCGCGGTCTTCGTGGCGGCCATCCTGACTGTCGGCGTCCTGCTCTTTGCCGGCTACATGACGGTCCAGCTGCTGCGCTTCGTCAAGCCGCCCACGATCGCGGTCACCGATCCTGCGCAGGCGGTGACCCAGATGGACGACTCGACGACGCAATACACGCTGCGGGGGACGTCGATCCCGGGCGCTACGATCTCGATCGGAACGTCCGGGCCGGACAAGATCATCTTCACCGCCGAGGCCGACGGGACGTGGAGCCGGACCGTGGACCTGCGGCGTGGCCGGAACGAGTTCGAGATCACTGCCACCGATCCCGAGACCGGCAAGCAGGCGCAGAACCCGGTGCGCATCCTCATCACGGTTCCGTTCTCCGTCGTACAGGCGCCGACACTTACGCTCGATTCGCCGGCCGACGGTGCGACGATCCAGAACGGCGCGATCCCGATCTCCGGCTCGACGACGAACGCCAAGGAGGTCGTCGTGACGGCGTCGTACGTGGGGCCGGTCGGGGTCGTCACGGGCGGCAAGCCATCCCACAGCCCCTCGCCCCAGCCGTCGCCGCAGCCCGTCAGCGTCGACGTGCAGAGCGACGGGACGTTCAGCACACCGTTCGAGCTGTCGTCGGGTAAGTGGATGCTGACGGTCACCGCTTCGAGCGCCGAGGGCAAGACGATCTCGCTAACACGGAACGTGTCCGTCGGTTACCAGGGCGTGAACCTGATCGTGTCGGTCAGGGGCGGTCGTGCCTGGTTGACCGTGTGGGTCGACGGGGAGATCGCCGACTCGGCCAACAACCGGACGTTCACGGACGGCAAGGTCCTGACGTTCAATGGGCGGCAGTCGGTGGTCGTGTGGACCGGTTCGTCGGGCAACACCTACTTCACGCTGAACGGCAAGTCCCTTGGCAAGCTCGGGCAGTCGGGAGTGTCCGAAACCTGGCAGTTCGGACCGACGGGGCCGCCGAAGCAGACCCAGCACCCGTAGCGTGACCAGCGAACCCGGCCGCGGACGGGCAGCGGCTTCGCCGGCGGAGGACCTGGGCGAGAGCGAGCTCGTGGAACTCGCGACCCAGCTTCAGGCGCTGTTCCTCGAGCGCGGGCTCACGCTCGCCACCGCCGAATCCTGTACCGGCGGACTGGTGGCGCACACGGTCACAGAGGTCGCCGGTTCCAGCGGCTACCTCCGGGGTGGGATCGTCGCTTACGCCGACGAGGCCAAGGAGCGGCTCCTCGACGTCCCGCGTGACGTCCTGGATGCGCATGGGGCGGTCAGCGCGCAGGTCGCGCGGGCGATGGCCGACGGGGCCGCGGCGCGGTTCACGACGGATGTATCGGTGGCGGTGACCGGCGTGGCAGGTCCGGGCGGCGGGTCCCCGGCGAAGCCGGTCGGACTTACGTACGTGGCCGTGACGGCGCCATCGGCGAACGAAGTCCGCCGCTTCCTGTGGACCGGAGACCGCGCAGCGAACAAGCGGGCAAGCGCAGGCGCCGCGTTGCGACTGCTGCTCGAAGTCGTGCGCGCCGGCCCGCAGCGCCAGCCGGTGGCGGCCAAGGCCGGCCGCGATTAGGGGCCCGCAAGGCCCTCTGCCGAGACCTCGGAGCGCCGCATCGGGCGCGGGACGCCTCAAACGTGCCACGGCATCCGCCGACTGCCTCGGCCGGAGGCGGCATACTGAAACGAGACGATGGATGACGAGGAGGGCCGATGGCCGGCGAAGTCTCATTCGACGTGGTCAGCGACTTCAACGAGCAGGAGCTCCGGAACGCGCTCGACCAGGTCCGCCGCGAAGTGGCGCAGCGCTACGACTTCAAGGGCTCGACGGTCCAGCTGGAGCAGGCAAGCACCGAGGTCACGCTGCTGACCGACGACGAGTTCCGGGCGAAGGCGGTGCGGGACCTGATCGAGACGAAGGCGCTTCGCCGCAACCTGTCCCTCAAAATCTTCGACTGGGGGAAGCTGGAACCGGCCGGCGGAAACAAGGTCCGCCAGCGCATCGGACTTCGCCGCGGGCTATCGGACGAGCTTGCGCGCAAGCTCCAGAAGACGATCCGGGACGAGTTTCCGAAAGTGAAGAGCCAGGTGCAGGGCGATGCGATCAGAGTGTCTGGCAAGAGCAAGGACGATCTCCAGCGCGTGATCGGCTTGCTGCGTGGCCTCGAACTGGACGTTCCCCTGCAGTTCGAGAACTACCGGTGAACGACGCGTCGCGGGTTGTGCTCACCTCGTGAGGGACGGACCAGGCGCGATGACCGTGGGCCGCTTTGCCGCTGCGACGCTCGCCGCGTCCGGCGTCAAGGTGGCGTTCACGGTGCCCGGCGAGAGCTTCCTCGGCCTGCTCGACGAGCTCCCGGGCGCCGGCATTCGCGTCGTGGCGGCCCGGCACGAGTCCGCCGCGGCGTTCATGGCCTCCGCCTACGGGTCACTTACGGGACGTCCGGCACTCTGCCTCGGCACTCGCGCGGTTGGTGCCGCGAACATGGCCATCGGCATTCATGCCGCCCGCGCCGACTCCGCGCCGATGGTGGCGATCGTTGGTGGCGTACGCACGGCTGTTCGGGGCCGTGAGGCTTTCCAGGAGGCGGACATCGCGGGCTCCATCGGCAGGCTCGCGAAATGGGCCGCTGACGTGCCCGACGCCGACGATTTTCCCGAGAACCTGCGCGAGGCTTTGCGGCAGGCAACGAGCGGCCGGCCCGGTCCGGTGCTTTTGACCATTCCCGAAGATGTTCTGGACGCACCGGCCGGCGCTTCCACCATCGCTCCGCAGCGCGGAACGCGACCGCTCCAGCCGGATCCAGCCACCGTTCGTGCAGTGCTGCACCTGGTCGCAGGCGCGCGGTCGCCCGTCATCCTGGCAGGTGCGGGAGTGCTCCGATCGAGCGCGTCGACGGATCTCCTGAAGCTCGCCGAGACCCTGACCGTGCCCGTCATGGCCGCCTGGCGCCGCCCCGACGTGTTCCCGAATGACCACCCGCTCTACCTCGGGATGACCGGCCTGGGCTCGCCTGCGACGGTTCGCGAGCGGCTCCTGCAGGCCGATGCACTCCTCGTGCTCGGCTGCCGGTTGAACGAGATCGCCTCGTTCGACTACGCGGCACCGGGCGCGGAGACGCGCTGGGCGCATGTCGACGTCGAACCGAGGAGTGGCGGCCCGGGCCTGCGGTCGCCTGACATCGCGCTTGCGGCCGATGCCGGGGCCTTCCTGCGGGTCGCGCGGGACCTCCTGGCCGGCGGCGTTCTCGAGGCGGCGGTCGTGGAGATGCGCCGGGCAGGGGTGGAAACGGACCGGGCCGCTTTCGCCGAAGCCGCGAATGTTGACTCGGAGCCGTGGGACGGGCCAGGCGTCCACCCAGGGCGGGTCATCGCCTCGCTCGCGTCGCAGCTCGGCCCGGAGACCATTCTGACCACGGACGCAGGCAACTTCGCGTCATGGGCCGCTCGTGGTTACGTCTTCCGGCGGCCGGGCACGTTCCTCGGGCCAACATCCGGGGCGATGGGCTACGCGCTGCCGGCAGCGATCGCCGCGGCGATCGCCCGACCCGGTCGTCAGGTTGTTGCGCTGGCGGGCGATGGAGGCTTCGCCATGACGATGGCGGAGCTCGAGACTGCTGTGCGGGAGCGCCTGCCGATCACCGTGCTGGTCTTCGACAATCGCCGCTTCGGCACGATCAGGGCCCACCAGGAAGCGCGTGGCACGGGGGAGGGGATCGCGACCGAGCTTGGGCCGATCGACTTTGCAGGGATCGCAGAGGCCTGTGGAGGTGTGGGCTTCCGGGTCGGAAGGGACGCCGAATTCGAGGAAACGCTGTCGACGGCTCTCAAGGCGAGACGCCCTGCCGTCCTCCAGCTGGACCTCGACCGTCGATGGCTGTCGATCGATCGGCGGGCGGACGAGCCCACTGTGGAGGCCCCGTCAGCGACTGGAGCAGCCCGGGCCCCGGGCGAGGATGGCGTAACCGAGGAGGACCAGCGGCCGATCCCGGACGAGGCACCACCCCCGGGCGAGCCAAGCCCTCCCGAACCCGAGGAACCCGGACCGGGCGAGCCCGAAGAACCCGCCCCGCGGGAACCGGCCGCCCCTGAACAGCCGGAACCGACCGTTCCGGAGGAAGTCCCACCGCCGGAGGAACCCGAGGGAGCGCCGGTCGCCGCGAGCCGGGAGGAGCCGGCCTCGATCGCGACGGAGGGATGACCCGCTCGCTCGAGGAGATCTCCCGCGGGCTCGAGCCTTCGCGGCCGGGTCGACCGATCCCGCCGGGCGAGCGCATCCACGTACTGGGTGTCGGAGGCGCCGCAGCGAGCGCTTCAGTTCTCCTCGCCGCGGCCTCCGAGGCACGCCTTAGTGGATGCGATGCGGCAGGTCCCAGCCTGTACACGCCGGCCGTTTTGGAGGCGGGGATTCCGCTCGAGTGGCGGCACGACTCTGCCCACGTCGTCGGGCCCGATGGCGGCGCGATCGTCGACCGGATCGCGGTCTCGAAGGCCCTGACGTCGGTCGATCCCGACCTGCCCGAGCTCGTCGCGGCTCGCGAGGCCGGCATCCCGGCGGTCAGTTGCCAGCAGCTCATCGCCGACGCCGCGGCGACCCGGGGCGCACGCCTGATCGCGGTGTCCGGAACGCACGGGAAGTCGACCACGACCGGCTGGCTCCTCCATCTGCTGTTGACCGCGGGCGCGGATCCCAATGCCTTCGTCGGGGCCTTGATGCCGTCCTCGCTCACGGGCGGCGAGCCGTCGGTGGTTCGCGTTGGCGCGGACCCGGTACTGGTCCTCGAGGCTGACGAGTACGGCGGGAACTTCGACCCGTATCAGCCCGCCATCGGCGTGGTGCTGAACGCGGACTGGGACCACCCCGACGTGTTCGCGTCGCGTGCCGACGTCGTCGCGACGTTCGAGCGCTGGATCCGGGCATTCGACGGTGGAGGAAGACCGCCGACGCTGGTCGCGGTGGTGGACGACGAGGGCGTCCAGGAACTTCTGCCGCGGCTGCGAGACTGGAAAGGCCGGTTGCTGCTGACATCGATCAGCGGGGATGGCATTGATCCCGAAGATCGTCGCCGAGCGCTGACGCATGATTATTCAACCGCGGAGGGACCAGCAAGGGCCATCGTCGGATCCATGGAGATCGGCGAGAAGGGCAATCCCACCCTCACCATCACCGGCCTCGATCGAGCAGGTGGACCGCTTCCCGTCGCAACCCTGCGCCTGATCGGCCGCCACAACGCGTCCAATGCACTCGCCGCCGCGACGGCGGCGAAGGCGCACGGGGTTCCAACCGACGCGATCGTGAGCAGCCTTGCCGCGTTCGAGGGCGTGAGCCGGAGGCTCGAGCTCAAAGGCGAAGTCCGAGGCGTTGCCGTTCTGGACGACTTCGGACACCATCCGACAGCGATCGCGGCGACGATCGCGGCCGTCCGTCTCCGATACCCCGGCCGGAGGCTGTGGGCCGTCTACGAACCGCTGACCTTCCACCGCACAGCCGCGATGCTCGACCAGTTCGCCGAGGTCCTCGCGACCCGAGCAGAGCGCGTGGCTATCGCCGATATCTTCGCGGTCCGCGACCCGGATACCTCGATCGTCTCGGCCACCGATCTTGCGCACGCGATCAACGCCCGGAACGGGGCCCGCGCCGTGGCTCCGGGATCGGTCGAGGTGACTGCCGACTACCTCGCCTCGGAGGTCGAGGCCGGCGACGTCGTACTGGTGATGGGAGGCGGGCGGTCGTATGTGATCGCCGACCGCCTGGTCGAGGCCCTCCGGGCGAGAGTGATAGAACCGGCCTGATCAGCTCGCGGCGCGCTGCTGCCCCTCGCCGCGCTCGCCGGCGTCCTCCGCATCAACCGGCCGCGCCCAGATCTCGTGGCCGTCTGACGTCAGGCACGCGCCGGACGCCAGGTCGAACTGCCAGCCGTGGAGCTGGCAGGTCAGCACACCGTCCTCGATCACGGCGAAGCGCGTCAGGTCTGCCTTCATGTGCGGGCAGCGGCTCTGGATCCGGTAGCCGGCCGCCTCCCAGGTCCCCTGCGTCGGCCCGCGCTCTGCGTAGAAGCCCTCGGCGTACTGCAGCCGCTCCTCGGTCAGGCACTTGAACCACGTGTAGACGTAGTCGTTGTAGGGACCCTTGCGCGCCGCGCTGAAGCGCATCGACAGGAAGAGCTCGTTCACCCAGTCGGCCAGCCGGCGGCGGATGCACGACTCGACGAGGTCACGCGCGATCGTGAACCGGTAGCGCGCTGTCTCGTCGCCCTCCGAGAACGGACGGACCTGCCGCTCCACGAAGTCCGCCACGATTTTTTCGTCGCCCAGGTCGAGGACGATTCGCTCGTTGATCCCGGCGCAGATCAGGTCGGCCTGCTCCAGGAGCGGATCCCACCACGCCTGGAGCTCCGCGAGAACGTCGAGCCGCGGCCCTTGCCAGGCCCGCCGCTCCGCTTCGATCATCTCGAGCTTGCGTGACTGGTAGGCCTTCAGGTAGGCAATCTTGTCGTCGAAGATCGCGTCCACCTCTGCGGGCGGCAGGGGATGCTCGACCTCAAATGCGTCCGGCGTCAGGACGCCCTCGGAACCAGGCAGCATGAGCTTGCCCTCGAACTCGCCCCGTTCGCGCATGTAGTCGAGGAACACGGTCTGGTCGGGGAAGATGTTGTTTGGATCGTTATGCAGATCGTTGAACTCGAAGAGCGCCGGATCGAGGAAGCACGGCGGGCCGGCCGACGGCACCGTCCAGCGGGGCGACAGGATCTCGACGTAGCGGTGGGCGCGCGCCACCTGCGCCACGCGCTTCTTGTGAGCGAGCACCTCGAGCGCCTTCTCGGGGAACTCGTAGACCATCGGATACCAGATGGCGCCTGAGAACTGCAGAAAAAGGAGGTCGAGCGGGCCGAAGGCGAGAAGCTTGTCGGGGTCGGTCGGCCGGCTGTCGTTCATGTTCAGCAGGCGCGTTTCTCCGTCGTCCAGGAGGAGAGCCGAGTCGCCGATCGGGCCGTCCGTCGGGGCCACGAGCGCCATCACCATCAGGCGCAGGCCGCCGTCGACCTCGACCGGCTCGCAGTCCCTCGTCTTCAGGAACTTCTCGAAGCCGAGCGCGCGCAGCTCCTTCTCGAGCGTTTCCAGGGGGTAGTCGGGCAGGATGACGGTGGCGTCCTTGCTGACGTGCTCGGACAGGTATCGCGCGTCGAAGTGGTCGTGGTGGAGGTGGCTGACGTAGAGGTACGTCGGCTCGCCGATTCGGTCAGGGTCGATCCCGTCGTTGGCGGGGAAGGGGAACCAGGAGGCGAAGTAGGCCGGGTTGAACCACGGATCGCAGAGGATGGAGCCGGCCTTCGTCTCGATGAAGATGCCGGCCTGACCGAGGAAGGTCGCCTTCACGGGACGACAGGATACCCGCGGCTCACCTGCGGCCCTCGTCCTCCGGGCCCTCGTCCTGCCGGCCCTCGACCCGGATCAGTTAGTCGGCCCGGTCCTCCGGCGCGCGGTCGACCAGCAGGCCGATCGAGCGCGTGCTGATCATGTGGATCGTGTGGCGATGCTCGGGCTCGTACCGGGCGTGTCGGGCGTTCCGGCGATTTCGGCGGTCATGACGGAACGGGTCGCGGTCCAGTCGTCGTGTCGGTTGCTTCTGCATGGTGGGC
The DNA here is from genome assembly GCA_036506235.1 of Candidatus Limnocylindrales bacterium. Lineage (GTDB taxonomy): Bacteria > Chloroflexota > Limnocylindria > Limnocylindrales > CSP1-4 > CF-16. The sequence goes on from DASXSA010000054.1 coordinate 16,450, forward strand.
CTCCTGTCGCTCGAGCACAGGATCGGGGCCTGTCTCGGCCCGCGGACAGCGGCGAACGTGCGCGGACGACATGGACGTTTGTCGCATCCTCCTGCGGTCCGCCGCGCGGCCCCACAGCTGGGGGATACTCGGTGACGATGCCCGATCCCACATTCTTCGAGACACCGGCCGACCTGCGTGAATGGCTCGAGAAGAACCACGATCGCGCCCAGGAGCTATGGGTCGGCTTCCACAAGAAAGCCACGGGCGCCGGTGGGATCACCTATCGCGAGGCGCTTGACGAGGCGCTGTGCTTCGGCTGGATCGATGGGCTGACCAGGAGCCTGGGCGACCGCGACTGGATGATCCGTTTCACGCCGCGGACGGCTCGAAGCACCTGGAGCGCCGTGAATATCACGCGGGTGCAGGAGCTCCTGCAAGCCGGTCGGCTGCGTCCCGCCGGCCGTCGTGCATTCGAAACCCGCGACCCGGCGCGCGCGAACCTGTACTCGTACGAACGGGCGAATGCGAGCCTCGGGCCCGAGCACGAAGCCGCCTTTCGAGCCAACCGGAAGGCGTGGACCTTTTTCGAAGCGCAGCCGCCCTCCTACCGGAAGGCATCGACCTGGTGGGTCATCAGCGCGAAGAAGGAGGAGACGCGGCTCAAGCGGCTGACGCTGCTCATCGAGCATTCCGAGGACGGCAAGCGCATCCCGAGTCTCGTACCGCCCGCGCGCCGCACCGAGTAATCGCGATCCGCAGCGACTCAGGGCGACGCGCCCGTGGCGGCCGGAATTCCCCAATATCGCCCTGAGCGATGTAACGAACAACCGGGCCGTCGCGCTCCCGGCCTCGGGTCGGGCTCCCGCGAAAATTCATCCCACGCTGAGCGTGCGCCGGGACGTTTCCGTCCGGCGCCCAACCTGGTCGAGGCGGTGGGAACCGGCAGCCGTCCGTAACATCGCCACGGGAGATATTCCGGAGCGCCCGAGCGACGGTGCCCGGCTTTTGTTTCGGCGACCGCCCAACCTGGTCGAGGCGCTGGGGACCGGTAGCGGTCCGTAATAGCGCCACGCGAGATATTCCGGAGAGCCGGAGCGACCCTGCCCGGCTTGATCTCGACAACAGCCAGGGTGGCAGGAGATTCGGTCTCAGCGGCGCAGGTAGTCCGGCAGCGGCAGCTCCGGCCCGCGCCAGCGGCTGAACTCCTCGGTCGAGTAGCGGCCGAAGAAGTTGAGAAAATGCGCCCCGTGGCCCTCCAGGACGTCGCGCGCGCGCAGCAACTGCCGCCGGCTTCGGGCATGGACGGCAATCACGGCGCGGCCGTCCTTCAGCGCCGCCACGTACGCGGGGAAGTCGGGCATCTGGTCCATCGTGGTGTACTGGACGGCTCGAACGAGCTTCGTCCAGATCCCGCGGACCCCTTCCGATGGCGCGAGGCGCTCGACCCCTTCCTGGCCACGCAGGATTGTCACATCGCCCGGTCGGAAGCCGTTTGCGATCAACGCGCTGGCCGCCTCGGCGGCACGAGCCACATCGTCGATCACGCCCAGCAGGTGATCGGTCGGGTAGGTGAGGTCGCGCCTGGTGGTCGGCATCGGCTTGGGCCGCTCCGCTAGCCCTTCCGCGTCCGGGCATCGGCGCCGGCGACGCCACGTTCTTCGAGGGCCCGTCCCAGTCCTTCCAGGTCTCCGACCGTCACGTAGAGGGCCGGAATTCGGATCGGTCCGATCCGGACCCCCTCCTTGAAGTCGATCCTCACGCCTCCGCGCTGATTACCGCCGAACGTCAGGTCCCGGTGGCGAATGTTCATGCGGACGCCGATCGCGGTGATCCATAGCCATGGCCCCTCGATGCGCCAGGAGGCCAGGTTCGAGATGGGTGTCCGCACCCGGAAGAACCCGAAGTGCGCATCAAGCTCGCCATCCAGGTCCACGTACGAATTCCCGGGCGTGGCTCCGAACAGCCGAAGCAGCGGGCGAGACCGCGCGCCGAGGCGAATCGGAAAGCGTGCAGGTGCCATTGGGCGACAGTAGCACCGAGCGTTAGGCTTTCGGGATCGAAGCATGGAGGTCGACATGAACCAGCTCATCGTCGTCGGGTTCGATCATCTCGACGATGCGCGCAGCGCGATGAAGCGGCTTCGCGAGCTCGAGTCAGATGGTCAGATCAGGTTCGAGGACACGGCGATCGTGGAGCGCGACCCGGACGGAACCGCCCGCGTCCACAACGAGGTCAGCGGCACGACCGAGACCGCCACGTTGATCGGCGCCGTGCTCGGTGGCGTCGTCACGTTCGTGTTCCCGCCGCTCGGAGCGGCACTTGGAGCGGCCGCCGGGGCAGCTGTCGGTGCATCACTCGACAGGGGTGTGAGTCGCAGCTTCGTCAACGACGTCAAGGAGACACTTCAGCCCGGTCGCTCGGCCCTCTTCCTCGTCGTCAAGGAGACGGAGGGCGATGCGGCCGTCGCCGCCCTGCGGCCGTTCACCGGCGAGGTCATCCAGACGACGCTGTCGGAGGAGTCGGAGGAAGCGCTCCGCGAGGCACTCCGATAGCGGGCTCGGGGGACGGCGACTCGAGCGGAGGAACTCCGAGCAGAGAGACCTCGAGCGGAGGGACTCCCTCGACGCTCCGCGAGGTGCAGCGTCCGATCAAGGAGCGCTACAACCAGGAGCCGGAGGCCGCGTGGATCACCCTTCGGGCAAGCGGGGCGGCCACGGCCGACGCGATGAGCTGCTCGGTCGACATCGGCCGGGCGCTCTACGAGGCGCAGGCTCACGTCGGCGTAGGAGGTCTCGGCACGGCGGCCTGCTCCGGCGACTTGCTGCTCGGCGCACTCGCGGCGTGCGCCCAGCTGACCTGCCAGATGGTTGCCGCCAACATGGGGCTCGACGGGGTCTCGATCTCGGTCGACGTCGAGGGTGACCTGGACCTGCGGGGAACGCTCGGCGTCCCGGACGTGCCGGTGGGTTTCCAGGAAATACGCGTGCGCTTCGGCGTCCTTGGCAACGTGCCTCCAGACCGCCTCGAGCGCCTGAAGGAGCGAACGGAACGCTACTGCGTGGTGCTCCAGACGCTCCTCGCTGCGCCGACGATCGCGACCACCTGGGATGCCCCTGCGTTGCTTTCCGGCACCGATGTGTTGTAAGAATGGCGCCGCGTGATGGCGTCCCGCCCGTCCCATGGACGAGCGACGCCGGATTAGAGGGGTGAGTGGCATGACTCAGCCAACAGGGGTGGAGCGGCCCCTTGGGATCACGATCCTGGCAGTCCTGGCAGCGATCATCGGCGTCCTGCTCCTGATCGCCGGGCTGGCTGCCATCGGTCTCTCCGGGGCTGCCGGCGGGGCCAGCGGATTGGTCCTTCTTGCAGGGCTGTTGGCGCTGATCACGGCAGCCCTGGAGCTGGGATTCGCCTACGGCGCGTGGACGCTCAAGCCGTGGGCGTGGGTGCTCGGCGTCGTTGGTGCCGGGCTCTCCCTGCTGTCGTCGGTCCTGTCGGTGCTCGGGCAGGGGACACTGGCCGGCGAGATCGTGAACATCGCGATCGCCGCCGTGATCCTCTACTACCTGAACACGCCTGCCGTGCGACGAGCCTTCGGACGTGGCCCCGGCCGTTACCTCCAGCAGTAGCCGATAGCGGCGACGGCTCCCGAGGACGCAAGACCCGAGGACGACCTCGACGGGGGTGAGGTCGACGACGGCGGTGAGCCGGCGCGGCGGTCCCGTCCGATCGGGGTCACCATCCTCGCCATCGCGGCGGCGGTGGTGGGCGTACTGCTCCTGCTCAGCGGCCCCGCGGCGATCACCGGGGCCATCGAGTTGCTGTTCGCGTACGGTGCCTGGACCCTGAGATCGTGGGCCTGGGTGCTCGGTGTGGTCGGCAGCGCGCTCGCGCTGCTGCAGGCCGTCATCGCCATCCTTCAGGGGTACCTGGTCGCGGCGCAGATCGTCGATATCGCGATCGCGTTGGCGATCCTGGCCTACCTGAACACCTCGACCGTCCGTCACGCCTTCGGACGGAAGCGATCGGGAGCGGCGGATCAGTAGTCCATCGTGACCGGTCTCGGGAGCCCTCTCGCCCTGTTGGGGCCGAAGTTCTCACAATTTGAGAAGTGAGACTTGCGTCCCGTGCGCGGGAGTGTCACACTGCCGCCCTGATGTCAAGCGCTCGACCCGCGCTTCGCTGTATGTGTCCCTCCTCTGCCGAGCAGGGCAGGCGGTGTATCTGAGCGTCCGACACTCATAAGTCGGTCGCGATAACCAGCCGAACCCCTGCTCCGCAGGGGTTTTTGTTTGCCCACCGTCCGTTCGAGCAGCACCTGAAGGGACCACCACCAATGACCAGCCTCCACCTCTTCCAGAGCGACGCGAAGCCGTCAATCGCGACGCCCGAGCTCCTGGCACGACTGAGCGACCCGGACGTCACGATCGTCGACCTTCGACCGCTGGCCGC